>JBDTLP010000094.1:0-20366 GCA_039934735.1 Ferruginibacter sp.
ACAAAATTAGAGGATCAATTTAGATCATGCAAGATGTAGTTGGACGGAGGGATACTCTATAACTAAAACGGAAGAAAAAGATTCATAGATACGATAATCTCTTTTCTCATTTGCTTTTGCAAGATTTGCCTTTGAAGTTCCTTTACCCATTCCAAGATGATATGATTTATTTTGTTGTGATTGAAGACAAACAATTAAATCACTTAAACTATCACGGTTAGATAATTGACCAAAAATCATGTAAAGTAATTGGTGCCAGCAAGTAAAAGTTTTAACCTTATAATTGCCATTATATTTCGATACACAAGAAATAAAATCATTGTGTGACAAAAACTCAATAAGTTGAGCAAAAACATACTTGCCTTGATTCATAACTAAATGCTTTACAACAAATTATAAAACATAAAATCAAAATCAATTCAAATCGTTTGAAATTAAATCCTTCTGAAACCCTTATCCAGCAATATTTTCAAAGAACTAACATATATCTTAACAAGACGGTCATGATCTTATATCATACATCTCATTTCATACATTTTGTAGCCTAACTAAATTTTAAAAACGCTCAAAAGCTTTTCCTCTCCATGAATGTATCTGTATTGGGCGAATAGATTCCGGCCCGGGATCTTCTACCAACAATGTTGCAAATGCATCATGACTCTGCAGCAGGTGTGCAAACAATAAGATCGGTTTATCTTTTGGCTGCCTTTTAAAAAAAGATGAAACAGCTTCGGGCTTGCATAATAAATTTCCAACTTTTAAAATGGTTGCAGGTTCTTTCTCCACCATAAAAACAAAATCAATTTTATTCAATGCTGATTGCGAAATATAAATTGACTTTTTAAAATCTTTGTATTCTTCCCTCATGTATTTACTGAACCTTAAATAATCAGATACATCCTGTGGCCTGAATACAATTCCTATTTGCCCGGGAATATCACTACCCCCCGAAAAAAGCGAATAGATGCCTGGCGTAAAACTTATACGCAGGGCCTTTCCGATACATTCTTCCAGTTCGGTATCTGTCATGCTGTCTAATATACTAATTAAGCTCCATAAAAGCCCCTCTATCTCCCCGAAGGGGAGGAAACCTGCCAGATTACCTACTAGATTGCATTATATTTTATTCCAAAAAAATCAGTATATCAGTGGCAATTTTTTGCGCAAGCAAAACAACAAACAGTTATCATTGATATAATTAGTCCATTTAATTTTTTAAATAATTAAACTTTTTTATTGTCCTATCATCTCAGCGGCTCACTTTTTAAAAGTGGGATTAACTTGAAACGCAGGGCTACGGTATATAACTGTAGCCCATTTTTATTTTAGGTATTTTTTAAAAACAGGCACTTAGTTTTCATACTTATCAAACAAATAAAACGGGCAGTCTTTGTAAATTGCAATTATAAAACCTCAGATCTATGGAAAAAGCAATCATTCTCAACTTCCCTCCTAAAATCCCCCGGGAAGTACGCAATCAACTAATAGAATCGGTTAATGACAAATTATCTATCATTAGTGTTGATGTAAATAGCTGGAATGGTTTTATTGATGTTATTAAATCCAGTCACAACGAGTTTAGCTATGTTGCAAAATGTGATAATGAGGCAATTAGGAGTAAAATGCAAGGGCTATTGGATACCATTTAAACCACCTAACCCACCGTTATATTTATAAAACCGGCTTCTCCCCTGCCAATTTTCGTGGATGATCTAAACTTCCGCATAAGATTTTTATAAATTTTACGTTATACGATTAAAATCTATTCTATGAAACAGATAGTTGTAAGTTTTCCGCTGGATGAAAATATCACAAGAAGCCAAATTTCTGAGCTTGTAAATTCATGTCTTGAAAGTATCAAATCCCAGGTACTTAGCTGGAATGGCTTTGTAGATCTTCGGGAAACAGAAGATGGAAATTATGTATTGATTGCAAAATGTGATAATGAAGAAATAAGATGCGAAATGCAGGAACTTCTGAATATGGAGGTTAGTCGTTTGAATGCCGCTTAATCATTTTCATAAGCACATTTTATAATGGGGCTTCAATAACTTAGGCTGTGCCATACAGTTAGCAAGCCCCGGATTATGATTTTTATGCATGTAATTTTACGCTCCCGCTCCCGGTAAACGATTACAATCTAACGGTTAGGTGTAAACCGGTGTTTACCAGTATGTAGTATATAGTACTACGGTAATATCAATTAAAATACTACTATCAGGCTATTCTTTCCTTCGTAGATTGCGTCATTCCAATGTCTATGAAGGATTCATTAAACAATGTCCTTAATTTTTTTTATGTCGAGCAAGTCCCGACATCTGCTTATAATAATAGGTTCATTTTCGGCATTCGTGAAACTGAATTTTACAGGATCATCGATATGCTTGAAGATTCGAAATTTATTAAAGCAATTGGTATAAGGCATACCATCCAGGGCTACAATCTTTACCAGGTGACGACTTTAGGCATCGAATTTGTGAACTCCGGCGGATTCAAAGATTGAAATTGATTGTTTATGAAGATTGGAAAAATAACGATAACGATTCAAATTCCAGATAAACCACTTACCTTAAATTACTTACTATGAGCAACTTGAAATATACATTTACAAGAGGTCCCCTAATGGACGCCGTTAGTGAAGAAAATTTAGACAGCAATTATTTAACAGGCTACAAAGCAAAAATTGAAAATCAGTTGGCTGCATTTGTGCAACAAATTGTAGAGGATGATGCCGAGATAGAGTTAACTGTTGCACCAAATGGTAGAGAGATTCTTTATTGGAAAGTTGCAAAATGGAATGCTGCGGGTTATGATAAGCTTATTACTTCTAACATTTACTAGGATTTTAGTATTGCAGGATTTTAGGATGAAATATTTCGGAATGAAATATTGTGAGGCTTCTTAATGCCTGGAAAAAATATATCAATTACATTCAAATTATAATTCAAAAAAAAGCCACTCATGTGAGTGGCTCTTTTAATTTTATTTATTTACGAATCCTTTAATCCTGAAATCTTAATCCTTATCTGTTTCTTCTCCATTCGTATTATCACCAGTTTCTGTATCAGTACCAGTTTCACCTGCAGGAGCATCAGAAGCAACTTCATCCAATTCCTCTTCTTTTTCATCCAACTGAGTGATCGCAGCAATCTCGTCACCTTCATCTACTTTGATCAATTTTACACCTTGTGTGGCTCTACCCTGTTCGCTGATCTGGTTCACAGCCATACGAATGGTGATACCAGAAACGCAGGTGATCATTAGGTCTTCTTTTTCAGTAACATCTAGCAAACCTACAAGCCCACCCGTTTTATCGGTTACATTAATCGTTTTAACGCCTTTTCCGCCACGATTGGTAATGCGGTAATTTGCTTCACCTGTTTCAGGATCGTCGAGGAAGGTACGCTTGCCATAGCCTTTTTCACTAACAACCAATACTGTTTTAGATTTATCTTCTTTATTCACACAGATCATTCCTACTACTTCATCTTTCTGAACATCTAAATCGATTCCACTAACGCCAGTGGCACCACGACCGGTTGGACGCACGGTACTTTCCGGAAAACGAATGGCACGACCACTCTTTATCGCCAACATAATCTCGCAATTGCCATCAGTCATTCTTGCTGCCAGTAATTGGTCACCTTCAACGATATTAATAGCATTGATACCATTTTGTCTTGGCCTGCTGAAATCTTTCAGGTTTGTTTTTTTGATCGTTCCCTGCTTGGTACACAATACGATGAAATGATTGTCTACATATTCCTCATCATCAAAATTCTTTACATCAATGATCGCACGTACTTTATCATCTGGCGGTATTTGTACAAGATTTTGAATGGCCCTGCCCTTGCTGGTACGGTCGCCTTCAGGTATCTGGTACACTTTCAGCCAGAAACATTTTCCTTTTTCAGTAAAGAATAATAAAGTATGGTGCGTAGATGCTACGAACAAGTGTTCGATATAATCTTCCTGCCTGGTGCTGCTTCCTTTTGCACCACGTCCGCCACGGCGTTGCTGACGGTATTCAGTAGCCGAAGTTCTTTTTATATAACCTAAGTGAGAAATCGTAACAACTACATCTTCATCTTCAATAAGATCTAGCATGTCTATTTCATCATCAGCATGAACGATTTCCGTTTTACGTTCATCACCGAATTTTGTTTTTACTTCAAGTAATTCTGTTTTGATGATATCGTAACGCATGCCTTCATTAGCAAGGATCTCTTTCAATCTATCGATGAGTTTCATCAACTCAGCATGTTCTTCCCTGATCTTGTTAATCTCCATACCAGTCAAACGTTGTAAACGTAGTTCCAATACAGCTTTCGCCTGTATTTCGGTCATACCGAAACTAGTTATCAATCCTTCCTGGGCAATATTTGGTGTTGAACTTTCCCTGATCAATTTTATTACAGCATCCAGGTTATCCAACGCAATGATATAACCTTCAAGGATATGTGCCCTTTCTTCCGCCTTACGCAATTCATATTTTGTACGGCGCACAACTACTTCATGCCTGAATTCAATAAATTCGGAAATAAGGTCTTTGATGTTTAAAATACGTGGCCTTCCCTTTACAAGCGCAACGTTGTTGATACCAAATGAAGTTTGTAACTCAGAATTTTTATAAAGTTGATTGATGATGATTTGAGCAACCGCATCTCTTTTTAATTCAATTACAATCCTTGTTCCCTCCTTGTTATTACTTTCATTGTTTACATCGCTGATGCCATCAATAACTTTATCGTTGATCAATTCACCGATCTTTTGCGTGAGCGCATCCCTGTTTACCTGGTAAGGAATTTCAGTGATGATGATCTTCTCCCTTCCTTTTGCATCTGTTTCAACAGTTGTCTTACCTCTAAGTACAACCCTTCCACGTCCTGTTAATAATGCAGCTTTCACACCTTCATATCCATAAATAGAACCCCCTGTTGGAAAATCCGGAGCTTTTACATATTTGATAAGTTCTTCTGCAGTAATATCCCTGTTCTCAATATGTGCAATACATCCATCAATGACTTCACAAAGGTTGTGCGGCATCATGTTGGTTGCCATACCTACAGCGATCCCACTGCTACCATTTACCAGCAATTGAGGTATGCGGCTAGGCAATACCGTTGGTTCTTTTAGTGAATCATCAAAGTTCAACTGGTAATCAACGGTATCTTTGTCAATATCTTCAATCATTGCTTCGGCAAATTTCTCCATGCGTACCTCGGTATAACGCATAGCTGCCGGTGGATCTCCATCCTGGCTACCGAAATTTCCTTGTCCGTCTATCAGTTTATAACGCATGGCCCAATCCTGCGCCATTCGAACCATGGTAAAGTAAATAGATGAATCACCATGCGGATGATACTTACCCATTACTTCACCCACGATACGGGCAGATTTTTTATAAGGCCTGTTACTGTAGTTTGCCAATTCGATCATCCCAAATAATACCCTTCTGTGAACAGGTTTAAAACCGTCACGTACATCAGGAAGTGCCCGCCCAACGATCACACTCATAGAGTAATCGATGTACGATGTCTTCATTTGTTCTTCAATATTTACCGGGATAATTTTACCTCTGTTGTTGAGGTTTCCTTCGTTGTTAATCTCGTTATTTTCCATAAATTTTACTAGTGGGCGAAAGTACCGGTTTTCAGTCGTTTTTCAAGCTTAAAATGACTGTATTTAAGTTAATGTTGTACACATTTTTTAATGTATTGTGGAGAACTTGAAATGCCCAATATGATGATTTGGTAATTTGATGATTTGATAATGAAAATGCATTAATTACGGGGCTTCCAGGCGAAAGGTAATCATCAAATCATCAAATTACCAAATCATCAAATTAAATTTAAATAACTTGCCGGCAAATATTGACATTTTGAAAACAATCCTCTTATTTGGTGCCGGTAAATCCGCTTCGGTTTTGATAGATTATTTGATAAAGGAAACTGAAGAAAATGGATGGAAATTTATTATTGCTGATGCCGACAAGAGCCAGATACTTTCCAAGACCAATAATTCCCCTTTTGCAGAAGGTGTGCAACTTGATATAAATAATGACAATGAAAGATCAAAACTCATTCAGCGTGCGCATGTGGTTATTTCAATGATGCCACCGAGCCTTCATTTTTTAGTTGCAAAAGATTGTGTTGAGTACCGCAAACATTTATTAACAGCCTCCTATCTTGATCCGCAAATAAAGAGCCTGCAGGATGAGATCAATCACCGTAAATTATTTTTCCTGTGTGAAATGGGGCTTGATCCGGGCATTGATCATATGAGTGCCATGCAATTGTTTGATGAAATAAAATCCGAAGGCGGTGTTGTAAATTCTTTTAAAAGCCATTGCGGCGGCCTTGTTGCTCCTGAAAGCGATGATAATCCATGGCATTATAAAATAAGCTGGAACCCACGCAATATAGTTTTAGCCGGAAAAGCCGGTGCTATTTATAAAATGGATGGCAAACCTGTGGAAGAAAAATACGAGGAATTGTTTGATGCAGAAAGGATGGTTGCTACCGGTAACGAAGAAGTGCCTGCACTGAGTTATTATCCAAACAGGAACAGCATGCCCTATATTGACCTTTATAAATTACATGATACAGATACTTTTGTTCGTACCACACTTCGCTATGCTGATTTTATGCATGGCTGGAAAAATATCGTTGAACTTAAACTTACAGATGAAACGCTGCAATACCAAACGGATGGAAAAACATTGCAGGAATTTTTCCGGGAGCATCTTGAAAAAAATGGCTTTGGAGAATGGCTGGAACAAAATCTTTCAGAGCGACTTTCTGAAACAAAAAGCCTTTTAGAAAACCTGATGAAGATCATCGAAGCAGAAGAAAAAGCAGAAGAGTCCGGTGAATCCATCCCCGAAAATTTTATGATGGTGAATGAAACGGGTGATCTTAAGAATATTGAAGTAGAAGAAATAAAAACAAATGCTGCTGCAGCGATGGCCATGAAAATGCATGAAGCAAATCTTATCATGAAACAATTGTTCTTCCTGGGGATGGATGATAATGAAACGCTTATCAATAAAGGTTTGTGCAGCGCTGCAGATGTTTTACAAATTGCACTGGAGAAAAAACTTGCCTTGTTGCCGGGTGACAGGGATATGATTGTGATGCTGCATGAAATTGAATACACAGTTAATCAAAAACGAAAATCCATTCATAGTTCTCTGCTCGTAAAAGGTGAAGATCATATTCATACTGCTATGGCAAAAACCGTAGGACTACCATTGGGTATAACTGCAAAATTAATTTTGAATGGTGAACTAAAAATGACTGGATTACATATTCCTGTTAATAAAGAAATTTATGAACCTGTGTTGAAAGAGTTGGAAAAACATGGAGTGATCTTCACAGAAGAGAGGAAGGAAATGTAAAATGTAAAATGTAAAAGTACAAAAATGTAAAATGCAGAATATAAAAAGCAAAATGTAAAAATATGTTTACGAGTTGCATTTTATATTCTGTAGGAAAATAATTCAGTAATATTAAAGTGAAATCAAGAACCTAAAGTAACCAGCTTACCTACTTCAGTTTTATATTTTTACATTCAATATTTTACATTTTACATTTCTGCCAGTTTCAGCATTTTCAACAAATCCCCCACTCCTTCCGTCGCTGTTTTTTCTATCAATATTATATTATCATGCCTGCCTACAGGAGGATTTTTTTTATCAATGATATATTTGGGCGCATCATCGGGAACATAATTGATCAATCCTGCGGCAGGATAAACCTGTAGGGATGTTCCAATCAGAATAAAAATATCTGCCTGCGACATGATTGCTGCTGCTTCTTCAATCATAGGCACAGGTTCTTCAAACCAAACAATATGAGGACGAAGTTGCCCACCATCTGTCGCTAAATCACCAGGATTTATATCATTTCTTATTTCAGAAATTAAATATTCATCTTCACAACTGCGCATTTTAAATATCTCTCCATGTAAATGACAAACATTTGTTGAACCAGCTCTTTCATGAAGGTCATCTATGTTTTGTGTTACAATAGTTACGTTAAAATCTTTTTCCAATTCGGCCAGGGCCTTATGTGCAGCATTGGGTAATGCAGCTGCAACTTCTCTCCTTCTCATGTTGTAAAAATCCAATACCAACTGCGGATTTTTTTTGAATGCACGTGGTGTTGCAACGTCTTCAATATTATAACCCATCCATAAGCCATCACTGTCGCGAAAAGTTTTGAGACCACTCTCAGCAGATATGCCGGCGCCGGTTAGGATGACGATGTGTTTTTTTGGGGACAAGTTTTTTTTAACACGAATGTAAGGCACGAATTGCACGAATTAAGACTTTGGAGAAGTTGTTTTAGTAGCCGCAAAGAATTTATCCAACCTGATTTTTTTCCAAACAAAAAGGGCAATGAATATTATTAAAAGTAATGGCCAGATTGACATAAGGCCAATGATAAGATTTGCTATCCAGCCTGCACCTGATTTGAATGCAATTGAAACTCTTGTGAGGAAAGATTGTTTTTCTGTATCAGCAGGTTTGTAATCCGCCATCAATTGATAAAAATTAAGATTGATGGTACTAAATGCAGTTTCATGTGATAGGTAATTTACCTGACCGGAAGCAGCTTCTATTTCCTCCTGCACATCATCCACTTCCTGCTGAGCTTTTGTTATATCAGTAATATTTTTTGATTGCTTCATCATCTCAAGGTATTTAAGCCGCATTTCTTTTTTTGTTTCAAGCCTTGATTTGGTATCAATAATTTTTCTCGTAACATCATCTGTATTTATTTTTCTTTCCAACACTTTTGTATCTGAGCCAGGTAATTCATTCATCATTGTTTCAAATTGATAAACAGGAACCTTTATAGTAATGCTGGTTTCATTTTTTTGTGTGGTAAGGCTTTGGTCCTCCTGGGCAATGTAACCACCATATTGTTTTACGGTTTTATAAACGGCATCATTGTATTTTTTAAAATCAGGTACTTCAATTTTTAGTGAAGCCGTTTTTATTATTTTATTATCCCAGTCATTACTTACAGGAACTTTGGAAGGAGTCATTTTTGCAACCGAATCAGTTGATAAAGATTGCGAAGCAGGAAGAGGGACCTGTTGATCTGTTTCATAACTTCTTGCAGTATCAGCATTCACAGGCTGTAATTCAGCAAGCATTTTTTCTTTACCATCATTGTGAGCATTATTACATGAAATAAAAAAGAGTAGCAGCAGCATGGTCATGCTGAAAAATAATTTTTTCATACCGTGGGTTTTTTAAAATGAGAAGATATGGCTTGATACGACAGGTATGAGAAATGTAACCTGGGGGAAATGTTAAATGAAAGACAATCGGCAATCGGCAATCGGCAATCGGCAATCGGCAATGATTTTTTGGGCATTGCAAATTTATGAATGATTTCTTTTGTAAAATAAAATCGGCAATTAAGTTTACTCAATTGCCGATTCACGATTGCCGATTGCCGTAATGCTACTTCTCTCCCGCCAATTGCATAATCAATTTCCATTCCTCATCTTTCACTGTTTGCACAGACAATCTCCCCAATCTAACAAGATCCATATTTGCAAAACGTTTATCGGGTTTTAACTGAGCAAGTGTAACAGGCGTCTTTAATTTTTTAACAGGCTTAAGATCTACGGCTACCCATGCATCATCATCTGTTGTTGGATCCTGGTAAAATTCTTTTGCAACTTTGGCAATGCCAACAATCTCTACACCTTCATTGCTGTGATAGAATAAAACCTCATCCCCTTTTTTCATTGCCTTTAAATTAATGCGTGCTGCATAATTGCGTACACCATCCCAGGTTGTTTGTTTGTCTTTTACAAGTTGATCCCAACTGTATTTAAAAGGTTCTGATTTAACGAGCCAGTATGCCATTTTTTTGTTTATTATTATCAGGGGAAAATTTTCTACAGCAAATATAAACTCTTTAAAAATGAATGATGTTTCATTTTTAAAAATCTAACAATAAGCTTTCTTCGTAACTATAGTCAGTAACGCTATTTTTTTTAACCAAAGCATCCAATTTAAATTATTAATCAAAAAATCACGAACAATGAAAAGTAAAAAACTTTTGGTTGCAGGCTTAATGGCTGCAGCACTTGTTACAGGCGGAATCATTTATGCTGCAGATCATATAGATGCACCAGCCGTAACAAACCAAACCACAGACATCACTGATATGTATGTATTCAGGGGTGAAAACACAGACAATTTAGTTTTTGTAGCCAACACACAAGGACTACTTTCTCCTTCTGCAACAGGAGCCGCTAAATTCGATGGAAACACGTTGATTCAATTCAACATTGATAAAAACGGTGATAATGTTGAAGACCTGGTAATACAAGGCCTTTACGATGCAACAAGCAATACCATGAATATTCATGGACCTGCTGTTCCAACTATCACGGGGTTAAAAAGCCAGGTAGAAGGTAATGTTTCTGCAAGCGTAGCAGTTACAGGTTATGGAGCAACTTCTCCTGTTACTGCAACTTCAGCGTCTGGTATAAAAGTTTTCGCCGGACCAAGGGATGATCCTTTCTTTTTTGATCTTAATCAATACAAAGCGATTATTGCTGGTACAGCATCAGGATTTAATAATCCCGGTACTGATGCTTTTGCAGGAACAAATGTTATGTCACTTGTTATAGAAGTACCAAAATCATTATTAGGAACAGTTACAGGAGGCAAAGTAAATGTATGGTTAACAACAAAAAAGAAAATTTAATTAACCCTTAAAAAATTATAAAATGAAAAAGAATATGAAATTATTTTCAATCATACTGGTAGGAGGAACGCTGATATTAGGTGCCTGCCACAATGATAATAATAATGGCCCAGCCGCCACAGTTTATTATCAACAGGCAGATCAGTTTGGAAGGCCCGCAGTAAATACAGTATTTAATGTTGCAGCTGATAAAGATGCATTCAACGTTACTCCTGTAGCTTCAATGGGTGCGATTTTTCAACCAAGGTTTCAAGCTCATTTATTAGCACTTAATCCTGCTTTTGATGATTCAACGAATCTACTTGACCTTAATTCAGCTGCATTCACAGGCGTTCTTGCCACAGATGTATTGACTGCTTCAACAACAGGCGTTACTACTTTTTATGATGGCACAAATGTATTGACAGGAAGAACTTTGGCGGATGATGTAATTGATGTGGAACTGATCCTGATCTTTGGTGGACATACGAATAGTCTAAATCCTCAGTTGACAAGTGATCATGTAAATGCAAACGATAAACCTTTCCTTACTTCATTTCCATATGAAGCTTCACCATGGTAAAATAAAATCGGCGTTATAGTTTTAAAGATAGAATTCGGGGATTTTTATCCCCGTTTTTTTATTTTAATAATCCCGGTAAATAATTTCTTCATAACAATCTATTGAGGAAGCCATATTTGAAAAGGTTAAACTATTGCTTCTTTATTTACGTAAATGAGTTTACATGATTTCTTTAATCTTCATCAGGCAACAGTAATAATGAAAAAAGGAATAGTATATATCCTTCTGCTTAGCTATTCAACTTTAATGTTGAAGCCTGTATTGCCTTACATTTCTGATTCAATTGCTCATATTTTCTGGTACTCAAAACACATGGCTACAGTGCATTATATTGATGGAAAATTCCACGTGCACAAGGCCGTTATGGAAGAAGAGAAAAGAAATGGAGCTGATAAAAATCCCTTCACAGAAAAGAAAGATCAATCTCAATACGAATATTTGATAACCCTTATAAAGCCTTTAATATTTAAAGGTATCATAGTGAATAATTATTTCGCTAAGCCTTCTACTCCACTTTTTACCGCTTATTTAAAAAAAGACTATCCACCACCCAGGCTGTCTGAACTGTGATTTATTTGATTTATTGATTAGCATGAATGATCTGATTTAGTATAGATCAGTCTTGTGATGTATCAATATCATTTTGTCATGGAAAAAATGATATTTCTCAAACCAATTTTATCATTCAGCAAGAGCTGCTTAAATTTCATTTATGAAATATAATTATAAGCATCTCCTTATGGCTTTGTCATTATTTTTCATTGGTATTTTTAGTTCCAATGCACAAAATATGATAAAGGGTAAGGTAGTGGACAATACCAGCCGCCAACCAATCGAGGGCGTGACAATCGTATTGTTACCAGGGAAAACTTCCTGTGTAACGGATCAACTGGGCAATTTTAATATTAAACAAGTAAAAGAATCAATCAATAATATAGCGATATCTTCTATTGGTTATGAAACTAAGGTCATTTCGCCTGAGGATCTTAAAAATATGGGCTATACTATACCGTTAGCTTCAAGGAATGTGGAACTAACTTCAGTAGTTGTTTCTGCACATGGTGGAGATCAGTACAAACCCATCAGCAAAACAGATATAGCGATGAGAGGTGTAAACAATTCCCAGGAAGTACTGAGGATCATACCTGGTATTGTAATCGGACAGCACCAGGGAGGAGGTAAAGCAGAACAAATTTTCTTACGTGGCTTTGATGCAGATCATGGAACAGATTTTCGTCTCGATGTAGATGGCCTTCCAATCAACATGGTTTCTCATGCGCATGGACAAGGTTTTGCTGACAGTCATTTTATTATTCCAGAAACAATAGAAAGTGTTGATTTTAAAAAAGGTCCATACACCGCAAGCAAAGGTGACTTTGCAACAACAGGTTTTGTGGATTTTAATACCAGGAATGCACTCAGCAATAATTTATTAAAAGTAGAAGGCGGCCAATTTAAAACATTCAGGGGATTGCTTATGCTAAACCTATTGGGTAAAAAGGCTATGCAAAAACAGCAATCATGGTACGTAGCTTCTGAATACAGGTATTCCGATGCGTATTTTGAAAATCCGCAGCATTTTAAAAGGTTCAATTTTTTTACAAAATATAGTGGAAAAATATCCAGGAACAGTACGCTAACATTTTCTGCAACAACTTTCTGGAGTAAATGGGATGCATCCGGTCAAATCCCTGACCGTGCTGTTGATGAGGGCCTCATTGGATTTTACGGAGCAATCGATCCATATGAAGGTGGTATAACCTACCGTACTAACTTCAATGCACAAGTGCTTACTTCTTTTAGCAACGGAGATATTTTGAAGAACCAGGTTTATTATTCAAATACTCATTTTGACCTGCATACAAATTTTACTTTTTTTTTAGATGATCCAATTAATGGTGATGAGATCAGGCAGCGGGAAGCAAGGAACCTGGCTGGTTATAATATGAGTTATGCTCACTCCTCTTATTTAGGTAATACAAAATTGAGTTCTGAGTTAGGATTGCAGGTAAGATATGATATGACAAACAACTCTGAACTTTCTCATACTAAAGATAGATTTACATTAATCGATAGGATTAAACTTGGTGATATCACAGAATTATCTTTGTCTCCTTATGCAAGTGAAACTTTTAAATTCAATGAACACCTGAGTATAAATGCAGGGCTGCGTTTCGATCAGTTCTTTCACAAATACAATAACAAACTTGCAAGTGATTCAACATTGCCGGGAATTGGAACTTATAAAGCAAATGACAATGTATTAAGTCCGAAACTAAATATTTATTATCATGTAAACGACAGGTTGCAGTTTTACTTTACGAATGGTAAAGGTTATCATTCAAATGATACAAGGGCGGTAGTAGTACAAAATGGTTATAAAGTTTTGCCTGCCGCATACAGTAGTGATCTTGGAACCGTTTTCAAACCTGCTAAGAATGTCATCATCAATTTTGCTGCCTGGTACATTTACCTGGAACAGGAATTTGTTTATAGTGGTGATGGCGGTTTTGTTGAATTTAGTGGCAAAACAAAACGTTTAGGTTTCGATTTTTCAGGCCGTTACGAACCAGTTAAGTCTTTGTATTTTGATGTTGATGTAAACTATGCACATGGCCGTGCAGTGGGTGAAGCAAAGGGAGCAGATTATATTCCATTGGCACCAGTGTGGACAAGCAGTGCAGGTATAACTTATAGTGCTAAGAAAGGATTTAATGGGAGTTTCCGTTACCGTTATGTTGGCGACAGATCTGCAAATGAAAATTATAGTCTTACTGCAAAAGGTTATTTTATTACTGATGCCGTACTTAATTATACCAGGCCAAAATATGAAATTGGACTTGTAATAAATAATGTGTTCAATACAAAATGGAAAGAAACACAATTTGATACAGAAACCCGTTTAAAAAACGAAGCGCAACCTGTAGATGAAGTTTGTTTTACACCAGGAACACCGTTTGCGTTTTAGTTATAAGTTTTAGTGGCGGCAATCGGGAATCGGCAAACCCTGTCGGCGGTTGCAAACCCCGACAGCGGTTGAGTGAATGGCGAATCTTTGAAATGAATTAAGAGTTGCAAGCTATTTGACAGCCAAGGGTTTGCAATTCTTAATTCTTAATTTTAAATTCTTAATTTTTTCGACGTGAATACAACTAACAATAATACAAAAAACTACCTAAGGAAAACAGTAGGATTACTCATCTTGTTGTTTTTAACGAGCCAATCATTGTGGGCGCATGATGTGGTGGGTGAATTAGAAAAAATGTCAAAAGGGGATGCAGCGATTTTATATTTGCAATTGGGGTTTACGCATATTCTTCCATTGGGTTTTGATCATATTTTATTTGTGTTGAGTTTATTTTTATTGAGTCCTAAATTAAAACCGGTATTGTTCCAGGCAACTGCATTTACGATCGCCCACTCGGTAACGTTAGGTTTGGCGATGTATCATGTTATTACACCTTCCCCCAAAATAGTAGAACCAATCATTGCGCTATCGATTGTATACGTTGCTTTAGAAAATATCTTCTCTCCCAGGTTAAAAAAATCAAGGATCGGCATCGTGTTTTTATTTGGACTGGTACATGGAATGGGATTTGCGAATGCACTTGGGCATTTAGGATTACCACAAAATTCTTATCTCACTTCATTGGTTATGTTTAACGTTGGTGTTGAACTTGGACAGTTCACTGTTATTTTATCAGCCTACTTTCTATTTGGAAAATGGTTTGGCGAAAAACCATATTATCGTAAAGCGATTGTTATTCCTTTATCGATTTTAATAGCATTGATCGCAACTTACTGGACGGTGCAACGTTTATTCTTCTAAGAGAAATATTAATTATTACATCAAACTTGTTTTGAGTTTTTATTTGCGTACCTGATATAATCACACATGTATTTTGTTCCGTTAGAACAACTGGTGGGTAGGCAAATATGCAAAGTTGCATTAGCGTTCCATAGGAACGCATGGTGCTATTGGCCTTCATCATAAATAAGATCCGGTAAAATAAAAAAGCACCAATCGTTCCTACGGAACGAAAACACCACGGTATTTCATTTCTACCAACCAGTTGTTCCTACGGAACAAAATACATGAATGGCGTAATCGAAAGAGTGTTCATTAAAAAATGCAAAGCATATTTGATGTGAGCTATTTTTCTTCCATTTTTTGAATAAGGAAGTGAAATATATTTCTGCAGGTGAAGATTTATTCTTCAGATTGAGTTTCAAGATCTTTTATCATTGCAGGAGAAAGATCGTATTTATTTTTAGTTGCTTTTTTAAAAAACTGTTGTGCATTGTAACCTTTGCCGAGGCTCTTCATAAATTTACCCATCCAGTATAATTCAAGTCCTTCCAGCGGTTTGCCTGAAACGTGTTCTTCATAAATTTTATAAGCTTCATCACTCTTATGATTACAAAATAATGTCCAGACATACCACGCATAAGTTTGTGGTGTGGCCCTGCTTTTTATTTCATTCATTGCGATTACTTCTGCTCTTGCAGGATCATTTAAAATACCTGTGTAAAGTTGAATGGTATATTTGTTATACATATTTCCATAGATGCTATCATTTACAATAGAAGTAAATTCGGTTGCATATTTTTTCTGCAATACAGTATCCCCTCTTTGTTCAGCTACCTGTGATAGTTTAAGTAAAGGATCAGGCAATTTTGTTTTTGAATGTACGAATTGAAATATTTTTTCTGCAAGCGAATCTTTTTTATCGTGTACCAATGCGATCCAGCCAATGCCCATAATGCTATGCATATCTGAACTGCTTAATTTTATAGATTGAACATAGAGTGCATAAGCTTTCTCTAATTCCTGGTTGTGTAAATAAAGATCGGCCGTATTTGAAAGTGCAGATTGTTTCAATGAAATAATATTTTCAGAAAGTATTGCAGCCTTTTGCATACTTGCAATAGCGCTATCAACATTTCCCTGGTAATGAAAAACTTTCGAGTGCCTGAATTGGAAACCAAAATCAGTGGGATCTGCAATTTGTTTAAGATCTCTGTCTGCAAGTTCATATCGTCCCAATTCAAAATCAACATCAAATGATGCGGCTGCTGATTCATATTTTCTTAAACCACTTGCTTTTGCTTTTTCCAATAAAGTATCAGCCTGCCTGAAACGATGTTGTGTTATTGCATTATGTGCAAGAGAAAGTTCCGGGCCTGTTTCTTTATAATTAAAATGAGCATCCAATCCATTTAAAATACTATCCCCAGATCGTATATCATTTAAATCTCCCAATAATCCAAACCTTGCTGAGAGCAGTGATGCGTATTTTCCTTCACTTACAATATCGTGGCTAACTGGATTGATCCTGCCTTTCCAGAATTTTATCTCGTCCTCGTTTGATTTAATAAGTTGCGATGGAGTAAAATTGGAAATAAGGCTATCAGTAAAAGAAGTTTCAACGATGTTTTTTTTATCCTGCTTACAGGACGCAATAGCAAATAGAAATATTGCGGGAATCAATATTTGTTTCATGTTTTAAAGGTTTGAATTATATACGGGTTTAGAAGCGTATTGGTTTAACATGAAAAAGTAGGTTTGTCAAGTGCATTGATATCAGATGTCAGCAATCAGAAATCGGCTCATCTTCATTCAGTTTCTATCTTCTTTTATAGCTGATTTCTGATTGCTGAAATCTGATATCCCTAAAATTTCAAATTATAAAGAGTTAAAAACCCATCACCATCCATTCGCCAAAACATCGGCAACATGCATTGTTTTTAAAGGGAGGTTATTGTTTGTGATATAGCCTTGTATTTGCATTAAGCAACTAAGATCTGTGGAAATAATATATTCAGCACCAGTAGCAAGTGCATTTTTTGTTTTTTGATCAGCCATGCCAATGGAAATAGATTCAAACTTTACAGAAAAAGTTCCGCCAAAGCCGCAGCATGTCTCATTGTCATTCATCTCTATTAATTCGAGGCCCTTTACTTTTTCTAATAATTTTCGTGGACCTTGTTTGATATGACATTCTCTCAATGCAGCGCAACTATCATGGTAAGTTGCTTTTGCATTTAATTCGGCATCAAAATTTTCTATCTTCAAAACATCCGTAAGAAATTCTGTGAATTCAAAAACCCTTTTGCCAAGTTTTTTTACATCGTTGTGTAAAGTTCCGTTCTCGAATAATTTCGAATAATAATTTCTTACAAAGCCAACGCAACTTGCACTTGGCGCAACGATATAATCAACGGTATCAAAATCTTTGATGAATTTTTTTGCAACAGATCTGGCTTCATCCCAAAAACCTGCATTGAATGCGGGCTGGCCACAACATGTTTGATTGGTATTGTATTCAACTTCGCAGAAAGCTTTTTCCAGCACTTTTACCATGTTGAATGCTGTCTGAGGATACAGTTGGTCAACGAAGCAAGGTATAAATAGTTGAACTTTCAGGGGAATTAAAAATTAAAAAAGCTGTAAGCCATAAGCTGTAAGCTATAAGTTGATTAAAATAATTTGACAATTTATTATTTATTCACACATTCACTTATTCACCCATTGCCGTTTGCCGCCGTTTGCAGCTTAAACGATTGCGATAATGCGATCATCTTTAATGCAGTAGCTGCAGCTTCTTTACCTTTATGGCCATGTTTGCCACCTGTTCTTTCATCAGCCTGCAATTGATTATCGACGGTTAGTACGCCAAAAATAGTTGGAACCGGAAGTGCTAAATTAAGTTGAACAATTCCGTCAGTAACTCCTTTGCACACATATTCAAAATGAGGAGTATCACCACGAAGCACACAACCCAATGCAATAAATGCTGTCGGCTTATCATCTTTGTATTTATGGTTGTCCCAGTAATTTTTTATTGTGAAAGGAATTTCAAAAGCCCCAGGTACATTAATGACCTTATGGCAAATATTATTTTCTTCCAACACTTCCCTGCATCCTTGTTCCAGCAGGTCAATAATTGCTGCGTTCCATTCAGTACGCACTATAACAATACAGGCATCCTTAGAAAGTTGGATGCCTGAAATATTCGTAATATCAGATGAACTTAATGCCATGTTTTAGAAACTTAATTCATCAATTAATTATCGCCAAGATCGCCTAAACTTGCCAGTTGTTTTGAAACTTCTCCATTGGTAACAGCAGAATTACCCGGATAATTATCTTTTAATTTTTTATAAAGTTCAATTGCTTCTTTATTGTTACCTGTTGCATGAGCATAAGAAGCTGCAAGCAATAAAGCATTACCGGTAAATACTTCATCTTTTTCATTTACAGAAGCTGACTTTTTGTAAAAGCTCAATGCATCATCTGTTTTCTTAAGTTCAGAATAAGCATCGCCGATCATTTTATCCGCCATCATTTCAACCTGGGTTGCAGCATTTGCATCAAAATCTTTCAGGTATTTTATTGCTTTATCAAATTCTTTGATCTGTAAGAAAGAAGCACCGGTCATGTATTTAGCACGGTTAGCTGCAGCTGTTCCGTCATAACTGCTGATAACTTTTAATAAGCCTATTACTTTTTTTCCTTCCAATGAACCGCCATTCAAAACAATATTCACTGAATCCTTACTGAAATTTGTGGATGCCATTTTATCAAAAATACCTTCAGCAGGAAAGATCATATCATTTGCAGCTTTTTCCTTTGGTAATTTTATAAAATTCTGGTAACCATACCAGCCCCCGATCAATAGTATCACAGCACCACCAATATAAATAATGGGCTTGCTATATTTATCCCAAAAACCTTTTGCTTTTTGGATCACCGCATCGTTGTCGTTGGTTGGAGTTGGTGTAGGTACTGTTGTTTTAGTTTCTGCCATGTTAAGAATTATGAATTGAGAATTATGAATTAAGAATTTTAGTGTTACGAATTATGAGTTAATTATTGAGAATAGTGTTAATTCTTAATTCTTAATTCATAATTCTTAATTGTTTTAATCGGTGATAAAAGGATAATCCTCCTGTATATACACATCTTTTAAAAGTTCATCGTCATCCGGCCATGGGCTTTCTTCTGCAAATGTTACGCTTTCTTCTACCTCTTTCCTTACCCTTTCATTGATCACTTCAATATCTGCATCACTTACTTTGAACTGGCCTTGTAATGTTTTCAATACCTGTTCAATAGGATCTTTTGATTTGTATTCTTCCAATTCTTCCTTAGTACGATATTTTTGTGGATCACTCATACTGTGTCCTTTATACCGGTATGTTTTAATTTCAAGTAAAGTTGGTCCGCCTTTTTCCCTGGCCCTGTTCGATGCTCTTAAAATGGCATTGTGAACTGCTTCGGGGTTCATGCCATCCACCGCATCTGCAGGCATTTCGTAAGCATCTGCAATCTTATAAATATCAAGCGTTTTACTGGTTCTTTCCACGGATGTTCCCATTGCGTAATGATTGTTTTCGCAAATGAATACAACTGGCAGGTCCCACAACATGGCCATATTAAATGTTTCATGAAGCATGCCTTGTCTCGCAGCACCATCCCCAAAAAAGCAAAGTACCACGTTATTTGTACCGCGGTATCTTTCAGCAAATGCAAGGCCGGCGCCGGTTCCAATTTGTGCGCCTACAATGCCATGCCCGCCATAGAAATTTTCTTTTACCCCAAAGAAGTGCATACTTCCACCCTTTCCCTTGCTGCAACCAGTTGCTTTTCCATACAATTCAGCCATACAGCTTTTAGCTGATATACCTTTGGCAATTGCAAGGGCATGATCACGGTAAGCGGTAATGAATTTGTCGTCGGGATTTGTAGCGGTCATACATCCGGCTGCTACAGCTTCTTGCCCGATGTACAAATGACAAAAGCCCCTGATCTTCTGCATGCCATATAGCTGACCCGTTTTTTCTTCAAAACGGCGCAAAAGCAGCATCAATTCGTACCAATATAGATAAGTTTCTTTAGAAAACTTTGTTGCCAATGACGTAAAATTTAGGCGGCAAAGATAAGGGAGAAATGCTAAAAAATTTCAAGCTGGTATAAATTCAAAATGGAAGGTTTTTTTCAGATTATTTTAATGATTGATAGCACGGGTGAGATCTCTAGAGATGTCAACTCTTGAGATGTC
>JBDTLP010000095.1:0-20259 GCA_039934735.1 Ferruginibacter sp.
CATCTGTATTTGAAAACCTGTTATCACGTCCCATGTTTTCATTGGTGATCGTTTTAGTTACAGAAATGAAATCAAAACCATCCTTGCGTGGATTTTTATCTTTCAATAATTGGTTGATATCAATATATACCTGAATAGAAGTCAACAAAAGGAACACGCCAATGCCCAATCCAATATAGCTAAAGAATTTTGAAATTTTATTTTGCCCAGTATTTAAAAAAGGAGCGATGTCCTTAAAAGAATTTGTCATTTTTTATTTTATGATCTTACTCTTATTCAAAAAATTATTGATTAGCATGTTTGCATCTCCCCCTTCAGGGGTCTGGGGGTTACAGGTATAATATCTCATTTACCTTAAAATGCTCAACCCTTTTAAGATCTGCCAGTATAATTCCCGCATTTCTTTTTGCAGTTTCTTCTTCTATCAATGATGTTGCAATTTTCCTGTTGTTTTCATCAAGATGACTAAAGGGTTCATCCATCAATAAAAAATCGAATGGTTGTTGCAGTGCCCTGATGATGGCGATACGTTGCTGTTCACCAAAGCTGCATGTTTTTACAAGCTTATTTAATTTGTTTTCAATGCCCAGTTTTGAAGCCATTTCAATAATAGGGTTGCCTGGATGAAAAGGATCAAGCACTCTTTTTATTTCAATGTTTTTAAGAACAGTGTGTTCAGGAAAAAGCCTTAGGTCCTGGAAAATAATACTTATGTTTTTACTGCGGATAACGGAAAGGTCTTCTGAAGAAAAATCAGCGATATTTTTTTTATCAAATAAAATATTCCCTGTATAATCTTTTCGCATGCCATATAAAAAATGGATCAAAGAAGTTTTACCACTGCCGCTTGGCGCAATGATCTGCACTTTTTCTCCTTGTTTAAATTGAATATTGTTGCCCCAGATCTTTGACCTTTCAATTTTTTCTTTTTCCAGAAAAACAGGAACTACATTTTCTAAATTGATAACCATTTTAATAAAATAAAAGCCGTCATATATACTTAATGACGGCTTTGAATAATAACTAATTACTTTGCAAATAAATTTTATTGAGCCGGTACAGTTGTATCTGCTTTTGGAGCCTCCATATCTTTAGACAACTCATCGTCCATCATCTTACTCCTGTTTGCTTTTCTTTGTTTTTCAATACTGCCCATCGTACTTACATAGTTATTCAATTGCTTAAGGCTATTAGTATTCTTATCTACAAGGTTGAATTCAATGTGCATATTGGAAGCACCATCTTTAAATCCTCCACCTGTTGCAATCACATTCTCCCACATTTTCACTGTAGCCTGGTAAGAAAGATTGTCAAGACTGTCCTTTGTCATTTGATCACTCATTGAACCCATGAGTCCTGGTATGTTAAAATAAAAAGCAGAAGTTGATCCTGCTATTTTATCAAGGAAACTAAAATTGCTGTTGTTAGCAGTACTCAGGTATTTATCTACATTTAATTTATCTGTACCTATTACGAAATAATCATCACTTACATTGTAAGCAAATTTATCTTTCATAGATTCACCCATTTTAGCTTTTCCAATTTTATTTCCTGCTTCTATCAATTTACCAAAAGCAGCTTTATCTCCAACAGAGGCAGTAAAAAAACCACTTGGTTCTGAAACGCCAGAGCTATCTCTCTTTTTTATATCTGTAATTGCAAGAAGTATATCACCTTTATTTGCTTTAATAAAATCATCAAACGTAAATCCTAATTGTGAAGCACCTGCATTGATCATTCCATCTGTACCTGTAAGTTTAATAAATTCTTTCAGGCCTTCAGGTTTAAAACTTAATGCAAATAACATCACTACATCTTTTGAAGGAATGCGTTTGATCATATCTGTATTCAATTTTGTATCACTGTATTTTTTATAGATATCAGTCAGTTCTTTTCCTGCATACGTTTTCATATCAACATTAATCTTGCCATTGTCGAAATTGGTAACGCCGGTAACATAAGTATTCTCATAAAGTTTACTCACGTTCAGCATGCTCATTGCCGCCATGCTGCTATTGTCAGCAGCAAGTGCACCAATGTTTATCCAAAAATGGAAATCTCCTTTTGTAGCAACAAGTGCACTGAATTTTTCATCCTTTGCAAGACTGTTGTCTTCTGATAAAGAATAAATCTGTGATGCAGCAGCAACAGCATCTCTTTTAGAAACAGGTGAAGCAGCAGCATCAGTATCATAAGGGTTCTTATACTTGCTTGATTCATTCATGCCCGGTACATCAATGATGAGCACAAATTTTTCTTTGTCCCATGAACTTGTCATTTTTGCATTGCTTAAGAAATGAACGCCATCTTTTTCTGTTGCAGTAGTACTTTTTAATAGAGTGGTATAAAATGTTTTGAACTTTTCTGCATCTTTTACAGTGCCTTCAACTGCCAGATAACCACCAATAGAATCTTTTTGAATGTACATCACTAGGTTCTTCTTAGTGTCAATACCTGTATTCTCAGGATTGCTTAGTACTGTTTTTATATTTTCATCAAGGCCATACTCTGAATACGCATCTTTAAACATCGCATTCTCTTTAATTTCTTCCCATGGCAATTTGGAAGTCATCGACTCGCCATTCATTAATATTACTACTCCGGCTGTTTTAGGAATATAACGGCCTTCTTTGTTTGTTTTTTTGCTGCATGAAGAAAAAATGACAAGTGCAGCAGCAAAAAATAACATTGGTAAACGAAAACGTGATTGCATAAAATTGTTTTTTTTTAATACAGAATTTTTTTTTAGTAACCTGGGTATTTAAATATTTGAAAAAAATGAAGAGAGCTCATCTAATAGTACATTTTGTTGTTCGCCTGTTTTTAAATTTTTAATAACAGCATTTTTATTTTCTATTTCCTTGCTGCCAATGATCACAACATAAGGAATATTCTTTTTTTCGGCGTATTTGAATTGCTTATCTAATTTAGAAGATTCATGATAAAGTTCGCAAGCTATATTTTGTTTGCGTAATTCTAGCATGATTTTATAAGCACTAATACTTTCAGAATATCCCATATTAAAAAATAAGGCTTTAACACTTGTTTGTAAATCCTCTGGAAATAATTTTGATTCTTCTAATACATCGTAAATACGATCGACTCCAAAACTAATACCGACACCAGGTATTCCGGGTACACCAAATAATCCAGTTAGATCATCGTAACGGCCACCACCACCAATACTGCCCATTTTTATATTAGTAGCCTTAACTTCAAATATGGCACCAGTGTAATAGTTAAGACCTCTTGCAAGAGTAATATCAAAATCAACATCTATTGATAAATCTAGATCGACTAAAAATTGAAATATACTTATAACTTCCTCAATGCCCTCTAGGCCAGTTGGCGCAACAATATTATCACCAATACTCTGACTAAACCATCCTTGAAGACAATTGAGTATACCAATATCTTTACGATACCGACTATTTTGAATTTTAATATATTCATAAGTTTGGCTGTCTGAAAAATTGTGTTCTTCTTTTAATTGTTCTTCTGTGAAAAAAACTTCATTTTCTTCATTAATTGAGATACAATCAAAAATGACTTTAATTTTATCAGGCGGTATTCCTTTTTCAGAAAGCTCTTGAATTACTTTTTCTTGACTTAACTTATCTAATTTATCAATTGCAGTTGTTATGTCTAGTAGTTTCTCTGTGCAGCCACAATATTCGGCAATGCCTTGTAATATTTTCCGATTATTCAGTTTAATTAAAATAGGAATTTTTAGATTATTGAATACAGTTTGATAAATATTTAATAAATCTATTTCATTTAAAAGTGATAGACTTCCTACTATATCCACATCACATTGAGTAAACTCTCGATATCGTCCTCTCTGAGGTTTATCTCCTCTCCAAACAGGTTGAATTTGATAACGCTTGAATGGAAAGATTAAATTGTTTTTATTCATTGACACATATCTCGCAAATGGGATTGTTAAGTCATACCTTAAAGCCTTATCAGACTTTTTTGGTAAAAAAGTATAATCAAAATCAGTCTCTTCCTTTAGAGTTTTCTTAAGGTCACTAATAGTCGTTTCTGAAAAATTATTTAGAAGGTTTTTATTACTTCTAATTTTATATATTAATTTATCTCCCTCTTCGCCATATTTCCCCATTAGAGTATCTAGTTTTTCCATTGCAGGAGTTTCTAGTGGTTGAAATCCATATAATTCGAAGACTCTTTTTATTGTGTTTAAAATAAAATTTCTTTTCGTTACTACTTCTGGAGAAAAATCACGAGTGCCTTGTGGTATAGATGGTTTGGACATTATATACTAACTGTTTGCTTGTTTTTAACTTTGTATTCTTCAATAATAGCATCACATGCTTTTTCAATCAATGAATATACTTCATGATAACCTTCTTCGGCGCCGTACCATGGATCAGGAACATCCATGTTTTTGCCAGGATATAAGTTGTTTAAAAAATAATCTACTTTATTGTCAAAAGGTTTTCCTGCTAGAATCTTTTTCATTTCATTCAGCACATCGTCGGCCATTACATATATTTTATCATAGCTGTCAAGATCGGCTTTTATAAACTTTCTTGATACTTGTTTGCTGATATCTATTCCATGTAGCCTTGCAACTTTCTGGCTTAAGGGATGCGGCGCTTCGCCGGTATGGAAACCATTTGTTCCTGCACTGTCAACGATCCAATCTAACCCTGCTCTTCTTGCTTTATCCTGTAAAATACCTTCTGCCAAAGGACTGCGACAAATATTCCCAAGGCATACCATCAAAATTTTCATGGCGCAAAGATAAGTTGTTAGGTTTTAGGATAAACATGCTCCCTGCAAACGGGCATTATTAATTGTTGAATGGGTTTATGGATTTGAATAAGGGAGGCATCTAAATGCCGTCACGTGATTTTTTAGAAACAATATTTATCAATTCAAAAAATAATTACAATGAAGCCCGATACCATTTTAAAAGCAGACCTGCTGGATATTATTTTTGAAAACAAGAATAAGGATTATGGTGCTTATTCACTACGTAAGCATTATCATGAAAGATTATACAAGGCGCTTGGTATTATTTTTCTTGGAACAATGATACTGGGATTGATTGGTTTTTTCTATAAAAATAAAGCAGTTGTAAAACCAATAATCCCTGAAATTATATTTTGCCCATTTGTAATTCCGCAGGATCTTCCAAAAGATCCGGAACAACCTTCATTAAAACAAACGCATACAACCCAGCCTGCATCTGTGGCACAGCCGGCTTTTACAACACCAGTTATAGTTGATCATGAACCTGCCAATTCAGATATTTTTAAAGACGCAGACCCAACCGTAGCGACCAGCCCTGAAGGAACTGGTGCTTCTTCTGGTAATGGTACAGCAGGTAATAATGTATCGACCTCTGTTTTACCAACATCCACAGGAAGTGAACCACCTAAAGCAATAGATAAAGCAATACCTGTTCCAGCTGATATCATGCCCTCTTTTCCAGGCGGCCTTGAAGCGCTTAAAAAATTCCTGAAAAAAAATCTTGTTACACCAGGAGAATTCGACAGGAAAGAAACTGTTTCTGTAAAAGTTCAGTTTATTGTTGGTTATGATGGAGCATTGAAGGGTTTCAGGGTAATTGAAGATGGTGGTGCTGCTTTTAATGATGAAGTGATAAGGGTGCTTAAGAAAATGCCGGCATGGATACCAGGTAAAGCGCATGGTGAAAATGTATCTGTGTACTATATAATTCCGGTCATGTTCACATCGGAAGAATGATTTGAAGATTATATAAGTTTTCAAAGCTAATGGCTGCATTTCATCATCAAATCATCAAATCATCAAATTTTCAAATTAAATTGCGGCATTATCTACCAATTTAAATTTGTAAAAATGTCGTTGGACGAATTTGAAAAAAAGAATTTAAGTGAGCGTGATAAGGGGCTAATTCGTATGCGTAGTATCATGGATTATGGTATGGGCCTGCTATGGTTTGGTATGGGCATTTTTATGATCTTTATTAAAAAATTCAATACAGGTATTGAAGCACGTTTTGATGATTTTACCATGTATGCTTTTGGAGGAATTTGTATATTATATGGATCGTTCAGGATTTACCGTGGGTACAAGAAAAACTATTTAAAAGAAAGATGATAAAAAAATATCTAAAGGCAGGGATATTCCTGGCGATCGTTTTTCTTTGGGCTGGTTGCGCTGATGAAAAAAAGAAAAATACTGCAGATGATACTCCTATAAGCGGAACGATACATGTCAGCGTTGATGAATCTTTTAAACCTGTTATTGAAGCGCAGATAAATGTATTTGAATCTTCTTTTCCCGGCACACATATTATAGCATCTTATAAAACAGAAGCCAATTGCCTGAAAGATTTTTTCAGGGATACAGCTACCAGGATGGTTATTGTTACAAGAGGCCTGTCTGATATTGAAGATAAGTATATGATGGATTCACTCGGTTACTATCCAGGCTGGAGTGATATCGCTTCAGATGCGATCACCATTATTGTAAATGCCAATAGTAATGATACATTATTTACCATTGATCGTTTAAAAAAACAATTGACGGGGAAAATCAACCGTGATCAACCGATCGTTTTTGATGGCCTGAATGCGACAAGCACGGTACGATTTATCAGCGATTCAATTTTGAGAGGAGAACATTTTGATACTTCCGTTGTAAAGGCAACCAAAAGCAGCAAAGAAGTAATGGATTATGTCTCAGAACATGCTAATGCGATTGGTTTTGTAGGGATCAGCTGGATCGGAAACCCGGAAGATACTACACAGGTTAATTTGCTGAAGAAGGTGAAAATTTGCTACGTTCAATGTGATAAATGTACCGACGCTCCTTATGTAAAACCAATGCAGGAGAGCATTCTGTCGAAGAGATACCCTTTGGTACGTGGTTTGTATTATTTGATAAAAGAAAATTACCAGGGGCTTGGAAATGGGTTCATCAATTTTTTAAAATACGAAAGGGGCCAATTGATTTTTAAAAGGGCTTACCTGGGGCCGGTGATGGGTTTTGCTGTGAGGAATGTTAAGATCAATCAAAAATTACATGGAAAATAACAAGCGCATTTAACCATTTATTAGATATTTTTATATCATTGTAAAGTCTTAAAAAGAAAATCAATAAAATGAAGAAAATCAAAGTTGGAGTAATGTTTTTAGCCGGATTGCTTTTTGCAAATTTTATTCTTGCACAAACAATTGATGATGGCAAAAAGTTTATGTACTATGAAAGATACAAAAGTGCAAAAGATGTATTTCAAAAATTACTTGCTGCAAATCCAAATAATGATGAAGCTGCGTATTGGATGGGACAGGCCTTAATATCTCCGGATGACAGAACTGCGAAAGACCTTGCAGATGCTAAAAGTCTATATCAAACGAAGCTGGCGGCTAATCCTAACAGTGCGTTGCTGATGGCTGGTATTGGTCATATTGAATTAATAGAGGGTAAAACACAAGATGCCCGTAATCATTTTGAAGCTGCTATTTCTTTGAGCCAGGGAAAAAGCGTAGCTGTATTAAATGCAGTTGGTTTTGCAAATGCAAATTACGATTCCAAAAACGGAGATGCTGCTTATGCCATTGATAAATTAAAACAGGCAACACAGATAAAAAAGTTTAATGACCCCGACGTATACATGAACCTGGGTGATGCATACCGTAAATTCCAGGATGGTGGTAATGCAATATTATCTTACCAGGCTGCACTGGGCATTGATGCAAAATATGCAAGGGCCAATTACAGGATAGGTAAAGTTTATCAGACCCAGGGTGTTGCGCAGGAACCGATCTATATGAAATATTACAATGATGCGATTGCACAAGATCCTGCATACGCCCCAGTGTATGGTAATCTTTATAATTATTATTATGCAACCAATGTTCCTAAATCTGCCGAATATCTTGAAAAATGGCTTGCCAATTCAGACGATGATCCAAAAGCTTGTTATTATAGAGCAGCTATAAAATATGCTCAGGGATTGTTTAATGATGCGATCACAAAAGCAAATGAATGTATTACTGCAGGGGGCGCAACTCCTTATCCTAATTTGTTTGGGTTACTGGCATACTCTTATAACAGGCTTAATGATTCTACTAATGCAACTAAATATTTTGAAGAATATTTTACCCGCCAGGTGCCAGAAAAAATTGCAGGTATCGATTTAACTACATATGCGAATATATTGTTGAAATTTCCAGGTAATGAAGAAAAGGCAGGTGCGCTTATTGACAAAGCCGTAGCACTTGATAGTGTTGAAACAAATAAAGTTGGTTTCATAAAGCAGATAGCCCAGGTATATGAGGCTCAAAAGAAATATAAAGAAGCTGCAGATTGGTACAAGAAGGTTTTGATAATAAAGAAAAATCCTGGTAAAACAGATCTTTATTATGCAGGGTATGATTATTTCCGTGCTGCTCAATTTGATTCTTCTATTGCCATATTTACTATGTATGCTGAAAAGTTTCCTGATGATATGTTTGGCCCTTATATGATCGGTAAATCAAATGCAGGAATAGATTCAACCGGGGCACTTGGATTAGCGGTTGCTCCTTATGAAAAAGCAATTGGAATTGGTGAAGCTGTTCCTGATAAATCGAAAGTAAAGGATTACCTGATGGGTGCTTATAAATATTTTATCGAATATTATTATAATGTGAAGAAAGATCAGAAAACTTCTTTGAGTTATATTGAAAAAGCAATTGCACTTGATCCTACTGATACACAGTTGCAAACCAATAAAGAGTTTATTAGTAAGAATGACCCTAATGCTCCCCCTCCTCCAAGAAGAGCAGCACCTGCAACGCCGAGGCCACCTGCAACTCCGGCAAAGCCAAGCAAACAATAACAGAAATAAACATACATAAATAAAAAAAGCCGCCATATTTACCTGGGCGGCTTTTTTAATTCTTTATTTTGACTTTCAGCATTGTATATTACGAATGCTGTCTTATTTTTGCGGACTAACAACAAAGCTTATCCATAATGCAATTTTCTTTGTTACAAATAGCAGTAAGTGGTGCCGAAAATTATTTGCCCATTGTGTTGCAGATTATTTTCACATTAGGTCTTGTTATCACTATTATTATTGGTTCCGACCTGCTTGGTCCTAAAAGGAAAGGAACAGACAAACTTAAGAATTTTGAAAGCGGTATCGAAATAAAAGGAAATGCACGCCAGCCAATGGCTATTAAATATTTTCTTGTAGCAATCCTCTTTGTTTTGTTTGATGTGGAAGTGATCTTCTTTTACCCATATGCAGTAAACTTCAGGGAATTTGCAAAAGATCCTTCCATGGCCTGGCATACGTTTGGCGCAGTAATATTATTTGTCGGCTTATTTTTAGCCGGCTTTATATATATATTTAAAAAAGGTGCTTTAAAGTGGGAAGAATAATTTGGAAATTAATCGATTTGGAAATTTGGAAATTAATAAGCGTTTAAAGTTGTACTAAAGTTTAATTACCAAATTACCAAATTATCAAATCAAATAATTGATTATGTCTCGTCCGGTTCAATATAATAACACCGTAAAGTTTGAAGGTATTCCCGAAGGATATATGGGACAAGGTTATATGGCTACTAATTTCGAAAAAGTAGTTAGCCTTGCCCGTAAGAATTCTATCTGGCCCTTACCATTTGCAACAAGTTGTTGTGGCATTGAGTTTATGGCTACCATGGCAAGTCATTATGACCTTGCCAGGTTTGGTTCCGAACGTGTAGGGTTTTCCCCTCGCCAGTGTGATCTGTTGATGGTAATGGGAACCATTGCAAAAAAAATGGGCCCGGTTTTAAAACAGGTTTATGTTCAAATGGCAGAACCACGTTGGGTTATAGCAGTAGGGGCATGTGCCAGCAGCGGTGGTATATTTGATACTTATTCTGTTTTACAGGGAATTGACCAGGTGATCCCGGTTGATGTGTATGTGCCCGGTTGCCCGCCCAGGCCCGAAGCAATTCTTGATGGATTTATGAAGATACAGGACCTTGTAAATGCAGAAGGATTGAGGAGGAGGAATAGTGATCAGTATAATGATCTGATGAAGAGTTACGGAATTGAATAAATAAAAATTTAAAAATTAAAAATTAAAAAATCCAAATCATTGGGGCTTTAATTCTTAATTCTTAATTCTTAATTTTCATTTATGGCTTTGAGCAACGAAATAGTTCAACAAAAACTAACAGAGAAATTTCCAGATCAACTTCTTGATTGGCAGGAGCCTTATGGTATGCTGACTTTTACAGCTCCAAAAGAAATGAATTTAAAAATATTGCAATTTTTATTTGATGATGAAACATTGCGATTCAGGTTTCTTACCGACCTGCAGGCTGTTCACTATCCCGATAACAAAGGCGCAGAATTAGCAGTCGTTTATCACCTGCACAACCTGGTAGATAATCTCCGCATTCGTTTCAAAGTATTTACTGATATAACAACACCCGATGTTTACAGTGCATCAGCATTGTACCAATCAGCCAATTGGATGGAAAGAGAAACGTATGATTTTTACGGAGTCAATTTTGTAGGGCATCCAAACTTAATACGTGTTTTAAATGTTGATGAAATGGATTATTTTCCAATGAGAAAAGAATTTCCATTGGAAGACCAGACGAGAATTGATAAAGATGATGAGATGTTTGGGAGAGGATGAAACAATTTGAAAATTTGGAAATGTGATAATTAGCTCATCTCCAAGTTTCCAAGTTTCCAAATTATATTTTTATGAGCGAACATATTTTATTACCGGAAGGAAGTTTAGAAAAAGAAACAACCACACTTAACCTGGGGCCTACGCACCCGGCTACGCATGGTGTGTTTCAGAATATACTTGAACTGGATGGGGAGCGTATCATGAAAGCTACTTCTACCGTAGGGTATATTCATCGTGCATTTGAAAAGATAGCAGAGAGAAGGCCGCTTTACCAAATTACACCACTTACCGATAGATTGAACTATTGCTCTTCCCCCATTAATAATATGGGTTGGCATATTACCTGCGAAAAATTATTGGGCGTCACTATTCCTAAAAGAGTAGATTATTTACGCATCATCATCATGGAGCTTGCACGTATCAGCGATCATCTTATCTGCAATTCTATTGTAGGTGTTGATAGTGGTGCTTATTCAGGTTTCTTATACCTGATGCAGTTTCGTGAATTGATTTATGAAATATACGAAGAGATATGTGGTTCAAGACTAACGACCAATATTGGCCGCATTGGTGGTTTTGAAAGAAATTTTACTCCTGTTGCATTTGAAAAGTTGGATAAATTCCTTGATGACAAGCATGGTTATCCTGCGCAATTAAGAGAGTTTGAAAAACTATTCACCCGCAATCGTATTTTTATGGAACGTACCATTGGCTGCGGTCCTATATCTGCTGAAAGAGCAATGAACTATGGATTTACAGGGCCTAACTTAAGAGCAGCAGGCGTGGATTATGATGTGCGTGTACATACACCCTACAGCAGTTACCAGGATTTTGATTTCACGATTCCTGTTGGTAAAACAGGTGATTGCTACGACAGGTTCCTGGTGCGTAATGAAGAAATGTGGCAAAGCCTCAGCATCATCAACCAGGCATATAAAAAAGTAAAAGCGTTTAAAGGTGCAGAAGCAGAAGTGTTTCATGCTGATTCACCTGCGTATTATTTACCTCCTAAACAGGATGTGTACACGAAGATGGAAGCATTGATATACCACTTCAAAATTGTGATGGGAGAAATTGAAATGCCGGTGGGTGAAGTGTATAGTTCTGTGGAAGGTGCTAATGGTGAACTTGGGTTTTATTTGATCAGTGATGGCGGCAGAACACCTTACAGACTTCATTTCCGCAGGCCATGTTTTATTTATTACCAGGCGTATCCGGAATTGATACAGGGTGGAATGTTGAGTGATGCAGTGATTACAATGAGTAGTTTGAATTTGATAGCAGGAGAATTAGACGCATAGGAATTATGAATTAAGCATTATGAATTAAGCATTATGGACATTCAATTTTCACAGGAGAATTTAACCAGGGTTAACGAGTTAATTTCCCGTTATCCGCAGGGTAAACAAAAAAGCGCATTGTTGCCAGTGCTGCACATTGCACAAACTACATTCGGTGGTTGGCTCGATGTGCCGGTAATGGATTATGTGGCCACCCTATTAAATATTGAACCAATAGAAGTGTACGAGGTTGCAAGTTTTTATAGCATGTATAATTTAAAACCTGTAGGGAAATTCATGTTTGAGGTTTGCCAGACAGGGCCCTGTATGATCAATGGAAGCGACGATATCATTGCCTACATCAAACATAAACTAAACATCAATGTTGGTGAAACAACAGCAGATGGTTTGTTTACATTAAAAACAGTTGAGTGTTTGGGCGCATGTGGATATGCACCCATGATGCAGTTTGGAAAAACATTTCGTGAACATCTAACGAAAGAAAAAGTTGATGCGATCATTGAAGATTGCAGATCAAAAGCAAATTAGAAAACATAAAAATAAAATCATGGACGCTATAGTTCCTTACTTATTATTAAATGGAAATGCTGCTGAAGCACTTGCGTTTTATGCAAAGGCATTGGGTGGTACTATCATTTTACAGCAGACTTATGGAGAATCTCCGATGCCTTCAGCAGATGAAATGAAGGATAAGATTATGCATGCAACTATGCAGTCTGGTAAATTGACGATGATGATAAGCGATTGTCCTCCTGAAAGAGCTTCTACAAATGGTAACAGCGTAAGCCTTTCATTGAATTTTATGGATATAACGTCAATTGATAAAACTTTTACTGCTTTTTCTGAAGGAGCTACAATTACAATGGAATTACAGGATACTTTCTGGGGCGCAAGATTTGGAATGCTTACAGATAAATTTGGAATGAACTGGATGTTCAATCATGATAAGCCGAAGGAAAATATATGAGTAAAAAATTATTATTAGACAAAGCAAATGTTCCCGGCATTCGTTCTTACGAAGTATATCGCCGTGAAGGTGGATATCGTAGCATAGAGAAAGCTTTAAAAATGCAGCCCGCTGATATTGTGGAAGAAGTTAAGAAAAGTGGTTTGCGTGGCCGCGGTGGTGCAGGTTTCCCTACAGGATTGAAATGGAGTTTTATTGCAAAACCCGAAGGCGTTCCGCGTCACCTTGTTTGCAATGCAGATGAAAGTGAGCCTGGTACTTTTAAGGATCGTTACCTGATGGAATTCATTCCACATCTTTTGATTGAAGGAATGATCGTTTCCTCGTATGCGTTAGGAAGCAATGTTAGTTATATTTATATCCGTGGCGAATATGATTGGGTAACTGATATTCTTGATGAAGCCATTGCAGAAGCAAAGCAAAATGGCTGGCTCGGTAAAAATATACAAGGCAGTGGATTTGATTGTGAGATGTACACACATCGTGGTGCAGGCGCTTATATCTGCGGAGAAGAAACTGCATTGATAGAAAGCCTTGAAGGTAAAAGAGGAAACCCAAGAATTAAACCACCATTCCCGGCAATTAAAGGTGTGTGGGACAGGCCAACGGTGGTTAATAACGTAGAAACGTTGGCAGCTGTAGTTCCAATCATTAATGATGGAGCAGAGGCTTACGCAAAAATAGGTATCGGAAAATCTACCGGTACAAAACTGATGAGCGCCTGTGGTAATATTAAAAAGCCAGGTGTTTATGAAATTGATATGACCATTTCTGTTGAAGAATTTATTTTCAGCGATGAATATTGTGGCGGTATTCCCAATGGAAAAAAATTGAAAGCCTGTATTCCTGGCGGATCATCTGTTCCTATTCTTCCCGCTAATTTATTGCTTACTACCGCTAAGGGTGAGAAGCGCCTTATGAATTATGAAAGTTTGAGTGATGGTGGTTTTGCAACAGGAAGTATGATGGGCTCTGGTGGTTTTATTGTTTTGGATGAAGACCAGTGCGTAGTAAAACATACTTACACATTAGCAAGATTTTATCGCCACGAAAGTTGTGGCCAATGCAGCCCATGCCGTGAAGGAACAGGCTGGATGGAAAAGATCTTAAAAAGTATTGATGAAGGAAAAGGACAGATGAGCGATATTGATCTGCTTTGGGATATTCAAAGAAAGATTGAAGGAAATACGATTTGCCCATTGGGAGATGCTGCTGCGTGGCCTGTTGCTGCAGCTATCAGGCATTTCCGTGATGAATTTGAATGGCATGTTTTAAATCCTGAAAAATGTAGAACAGAGAATTATGGATTGAGGCATTATGCAGATCCGATTCATGTACCTGTTACAGCATAAAAAATTATTATAACGACTCGTGTGTTAGCGGCTTAAAAAAATAAAGATGGCTGAAGAAATAAAAACATTTAAAGTAACGATCGACAACATTACCATTGATGTTGCGCCCGGGACTACTATATTAAATGCAGCACGTACTATCGGAGGAGATGTTGCTCCACCTGCGATGTGCTATTACAGCAAACTTGACGGTAGCGGCGGTAAATGTCGCACATGTCTTGTTGAAGTTGCTGCAGGTTCTACTGCAGATCCAAGGCCAATGCCTAAGTTGGTTGCAAGTTGCCGCACTACTGTAATGGACGGCATGATTGTAAAAAATATTACAAGCGAAAAAGTGACGGATGCAAGAAATGGTGTTGTTGAATTCTTATTGATCAATCACCCACTTGATTGCCCGATATGCGACCAGGCAGGCGAATGTCATTTGCAGGATCTTGGTTATGATTATGGTAAAGAAGGAACCCGTTATAAATTTGCACGCAGAACTTTTGTAAGAGAAGATATTGGCCCATACATTCAATTACACATGACAAGGTGTATTCTTTGTTATCGTTGTACATACGTTGCTGATCAAATTACCAATAAGCGGGTACACGGTATCGTTGATCGTGGTGATCACGCTGCTATTTCTACTTATATTTCCAAAGCAATTGAAAATGATTTCAGCGGCAACATGATCGATGTTTGCCCTGTGGGAGCACTTACTGATAAAACATTTCGTTTTAAGAATAGGGTTTGGTTTACCAAGCCTGTTGATGCACATCGTAATTGTGAGAAGCCTGATTGTTGCGGTAAAGCAACATTGTGGTTAAGGGGCGATGAAGTATATCGTGTTACTACACGACAGGATCAATGGGGTGAAGTACAGAGCTATGAAGGCAAACCAGGATGGATCTGTAACACTTGCCGTTTTGATAAAAAGAAAACAAGTGACTGGGTGATTGAAGGAATAACAACTATCAGCCGTCATTCGGTAATTGGCGCCAATAAATATAAGACATTGGAAATGCCACAGGAAACAATCAAAGAAGTGATGAACGGCATTGATCCAAAGTTGTTGATGAACATTCACAATGTAAGTGAAGTAAACAGTCCCAATATTCAATTGAGTGAAATTGAAAGGCCTGCTCATGGAAGTGATTTTAAGAAATCAAGTGAGCACCCGGCAAATGAAAAAGAAAATGAAGAAGCTGCTCAATTTGGAAAAAGGTTTGTAAATGAAAAGTAATAGCGACGAAGCCAGGAATATTTAATAATATTATCCCGAACGGGACTTGAATAAAAAAATTATGCTGTTAGTCATTGACCTTGCATTAATAATTGAAAAATTAGTATTGATCATTATAGTAGTGATGGGTTCACTTGTTGTTGCTATGTACGCTACTTATGGAGAGCGCAAAGTTGCTGCGATCCTTCAGGACAGGCGTGGCCCAAACAGGGCTGGTCCATTTGGTTTATTACAACCCTTGGCAGATGGATTGAAATTATTTTTTAAAGAAGAGATCATTCCAAATTTTTCTAATAAATTTTTATTTATACTCGGCCCTGGACTGGCAATGCTTACAGCTGTTATGACGAGTGCTGTAGTTCCGTGGGGAGACAAAGTTCATTTTTTCGGAAGAGATATTTCTTTACAAATAGCAGATATCAATGTTGGAATATTATATGTCTTCGGTGTAGTGAGTCTTGGTGTTTATGGTATCATGATCGGATCATGGGCAAGTAATAATAAATTTTCTTTGATGGGAGGCCTGCGTGCAGCTTCACAAATCATCAGTTATGAACTGGCGATGGGTATTGCTTTGATCGCTTTATTATTCGTAACAGGATCGCTTAGCCTAAAAGATATGGTTGTGCAACAGCAACAAGGTTATTGGAACATTGTTTACCAGCCATTGGGTTTTTTAATTTTTCTTATCTGTGCATTTGCAGAATGTAACCGTACACCTTTCGATCTTCCAGAAGCAGAAAACGAATTGATCGGTGGATACCATACCGAATATTCATCCATGAAACTTGGATTTTTTTTATTTGCAGAGTATATCAATATGTTTATAAGCAGCGTAGTCATGTCAACGTTGTATTTTGGCGGGTATGATATGCCCTTTGTAAACGAAGCCAATTTTTCACCCAATATTGCTGCATTGATTGGAGTTGTTGCATTGATGGGAAAAGCAATTTGTTTTTTATTCTTCTTCATGTGGGTAAGATGGACCATACCAAGATTCAGGTATGATCAGTTAATGCGCCTCGGCTGGAGAATATTAATTCCACTGGCTTTGTTTAATATGCTGGCAACAGGCGCAGGGATTTTATATTTTCATAAATAATAAGTAACATAATATATTACTTTTGCAAACCTTTTAATATACATGCAAGCATTAACAAACAGAGTAAAAGAAGTGAGCCGCAAGCCAATGAGCATGTGGGAGCGTATGTATTTGCCTGCTATTTTTAAAGGTATGCTGATCACCTTCAGTCATATTTTTAAAAAGAAGCCTACGATCAATTATCCAGAAAAGAAAAGGCCATTCAGCCCGGTATTTCGTGGATTGCAAATATTGAACAGGGATGAAGAGGGCCGTGAGAATTGTACAGCCTGCGGACTTTGTGCAGTTGCCTGTCCTGCAGAAGCCATTACTATGGAAGCTGCAGAAAGACAACCAGGTGAAGAAAATTTATATCGTGAAGAAAAATATGCAGCTAAGTACGAGATCAATATGCTTCGTTGTATTTTTTGCGGTTTGTGTGAAGAGGCTTGTCCGAAAGACGCTATTTATTTGAGTGAAACTTTTACGCCTGCGGATTACCAGCGCAAACAATTTATTTATGGTAAGAAGGATCTACTGATACCACATCCAACAGAAGATCCGGAAGCATATAAAAAAGCATTGGGTAACAGGGCAAAAAAAGAAACGGCTAATTAATCAGAAATTCAGCATGAACATTACTACGATAGCATTTATTTTATTATCCCTTATGGCGATAGGTAGCGCCATCATGATGATCACGAGCAAGAGCCCGGTTCACAGTGTGTTGTGGCTGATCATTGTATTCTTTGCTATTTCCGGCCATTATGTTTTATTGAATGCGCAATTTCTTGCGATCGTAAATATCATTGTTTATGCTGGTGCCATCATGGTACTGTTTTTATTTGTGGTGATGTTGATGAACCTGAATGCAGATACAGAACCAATAAAAAATTACCGGATGCAATTGATCGGCGTTATTTCCGGAGGATCATTATTGCTAGTATTGCTTTCGGTATTGATGAAAGCAAATGGGCAACAACTGGTGCAAATGAAAGTGGGAGATCAAGGTTTAATAAAAATATTAGGACAGGTTTTATTCAGAGATTATGTGTTGCCTTTTGAATTAAGCAGTGTTTTATTTTTAAGTGCAATGGTTGGGGCAGTAGTAATTGGGAAAAAAGATTGAGTGGTTCGTGAGGCACGAACCAAGGCGCATGGAAAAAAGATTGAGTGGTTCGTGAGGCACGAACCAAGGCGCATTATTGAGTGGTTGGTGAGGACACCAACCACGGACAAAAATTAAAAATTAGCAGCTCATAGCTCATCGCTTACAGCTCACAGCTTATAATATGGATATCAAAGCATACATCGCATTATCGCTGACATTGTTTACCATTGGTATCATTGGTGTACTGGTACGTCGCAATGCAATCATTATTTTTATGTGCGTGGAACTGATGCTTAACGCAGTGAATTTATTGCTGCTTGCTTTTTCAAAGATGCATGCAATAAGCACGGCAGCTAAAGCGCTTCCAACTTATGCAAGTGATGCCCAGATTTTTATTTTCTTCATTATGGTTGTGGCAGCAGCAGAAGTAAGTGTGGGACTGGCCATTATTGTTATGATGTATCGCAATACGCATTCAGTTGATGTGAATTTTTTAAACAGACTCAAGAATTAAAAATTAAAAAAGCTCAAGGCTAATAGCTAACAGCTTTTTGACTTTCTTTATATGAACGTAGTAAAATTAATTTGGCTTATTCCAATACTTCCGCTTATCGGGTTCCTGGTAAATGGACTTGGGCGTAAGATGTTGTCAAAAGGAATATCAGGATTTATTGGAAGTACAGTCGTGCTTGCTTCATTTGTTTTAAGCCTGTTCGTTTTTATGGATGTAAAGCAAGGCAATATTCATGATCTTCATTATTTCGATTTTATTAATTTGTCTTCACTTAAAATTGGGTTTGATTTTAAAGTTGACCAGTTATCATCTCTCTTCTTATTAATTATTACAGGCGTAGGTTTTTTGATACATCTTTATTCAACTGCTTACATGCATGATGAAGACTCAAAAGATTTTGCAAAATATTTTTCTTACCTGAATCTATTCGTTTTTTCAATGCTGTTGCTTGTAATGGGCGGTAATTTTGTGATCATGTTTATTGGATGGGAAGGTGTGGGACTTTGTTCTTATCTACTCATTGGTTATTGGTACAAGAACAGTAATTATACAGATGCGGCTAAGAAAGCATTTATCATGAATCGTATTGGTGACCTTGGTTTCTTATTGGGTATTTTCTGGATCATTTCAAAAATAGGCACTGTTGATTATGATCATGTGTTTGCAGCAGTTGCTGAAGCAAAATCAAAATTTACTGTAACTGATATCACAGGTATTACTTTATTGTTGTTTGTTGGAGCCACTGGTAAAAGTGCACAGATACCATTGTACACCTGGTTGCCGGATGCGATGGCGGGTCCAACACCGGTGAGTGCATTGATCCATGCTGCTACAATGGTAACAGCTGGTATCTATATGATCGCAAGAAGTCATGTATTGTTTTCTATGGCACCTGTTACGCAACACGTAATTACAATCATTGGTTTGGCAACGGCATTATTAGCTGCATCCATTGCGATTAAACAAAACGACATTAAAAAAGTACTGGCATACTCTACCGTTAGTCAGCTTGGATTTATGTTTATCGCATTAGGTACTGGCAATTATGTTGCAGCAGTGTTCCATGTATTAACCCACGCTTTCTTTAAAGCATTGATGTTCCTTGGTAGTGGTAGTGTTATTCATGCCATGGGTGGCGAACAGGATATTCGTCAAATGGGTGGATTGCATAAACACATGAAAATTACCAGCGTTACTTTCTTTATTGGCTGTTTGGCAATTGCAGGTATTCCAGGTTTCTCCGGTTTCTTTTCAAAAGATGAAATTTTAGCAGGTGCATTTGAGCACAATCAAATAATTTATGCACTTACTTTATTTGCTGCATTGCTCACTGCGTTTTATATGTTCCGTTTGTATGTGATCACATTTACCGGGAAATTTCGTGGTACGCACGATCAGGAACATCATTTACATGAAAGTCCATGGGCAATGACATTGCCATTGATCGTTTTAGCAATACTAAGTGTTATTGGTGGTTATGTTGGTGTACCTGAATCATTGGGTGGCCATCATGAACTGGGTGCTTTCTTAGCTCCTGTTGTTGGGCATGCAGAACATTCATTAAGTCATAACACAGAATATATATTAATGACATTGTCAACAGGATTGGTATTGATATCAATATTATTTGCCTGGACAAAATTCAAAAATTATAAAGCAGAAGGAGAAGCAACCGGCTTCGGAAAAGTATTACAAAACAAATGGTATGTGGATGAGATCTACAATGCTATTATTGTAAATCCATTGAAAGGGCTTGCTTCATTTTTTAATAATATTATTGAGAAAAAAGGAATTGATGGTATAGTAAATGGTGCAGGAAGGGCCGTTAATTATGGAAGCCGTCAATTAAGATGGTTGCAAAGTGGGCAGGTAGGCGCTTACGTATTATTAATGGTGATTGGTATTTTGGCTTTATTTATTGTTCAACTATTTTATCCATTTTAATTTAGCAGATAAAATGTTATTGTAAAAAAATATTATGTTGGGTACGTATTTTACATTTCCGGAGTTGATGATGTGGTTACCACTGGTTGCCGGCATAGTATGTTTTTTTATGAGAAAAG
>JBDTLP010000096.1:0-20094 GCA_039934735.1 Ferruginibacter sp.
CCACAGCGATCCATTTTGAATGAAATGTGGCGGGTGACATAATCAGCAGACCCTATTTAGTTAAACTAAAATTTTATTATTGATAGGAAGTTTGCTGTAGTTTAAATTTGAAAAAACTATTTAAGATTGTCATACATCAATAATTCTTATTTATTATAGGAAGAAACTTCTAAGATAATTGGGCTTGCAATGGAAGTTCACAAAACGCTGGGCAAAGGATTTTCGGAGATTGTTTATAAAGATGCGATGGAGCATGAAATGAAAATGAGGTTTATTGAATACACAAGAGAAAAGGCGTTCTCTGTTAAATATAAAGACATCGTGCTTGCTTATAAGTTTTTTGCTGACTTTATTGTTTTTGATTCTGTTATTATTGAAGTCAAAGCAAAAAAAGCAATTGTAGAAGAACATTACGCACAAACAATAAATTATCTCGCAGCTTCAAAATGTAAAGTTGGCTTAATATTAAATTTCGGAGAATCCTCTTTAATATACAAAAGGGTAATTTTAGACTAATCTATCTTTTATAAAAATCAGTGAATCAGTGGCAAAAAAAATACATCACATGTATTTTTGCATCAAAACATATAGCACTTTCTTTTCCGGCTCCATCAATTCACCCGTCAAAACTGGTCCTAAAAAATGTTGTCGAAATGCTTGTATCGCTGCGGCCGGTTTTGAAACATCATAACCAATAATTCTCAATGCCATTATTGTACTAAAATTATCCGGAACAATAACATTCGTTGTATCATCAAACCATAAGCCGTAGCCGCTATTTGCAAATCGCTTCCAGGGAAAATGAATACTGGGATCTACTTTTCTTCCTGGTGCAATATCAGCATGGCCCAGAAAATTAGCAGCGGGAATATTATATTTCGATTTTAGTATTGCAAGTAAATTTTCCAAAACATATAATTGCACTTCTGAAAAACTATCAACGCCATTATTGTCTAATTCAATTCCAATAGAAGCAGAATTGATATCTGTTGTATTACCCCACTTTCCAGCTCCTGCATGCCAGGCCCGGAGGTAATCATTCAGCATATGATGCAGGGTTCCATCTTTACAAATAACATAATGAGCACTTACCTCTGTGCTGTCTTTTGTAAATGTTTGCAATGTTTTCTCGCAACTATTTTGTGCCGTATGATGAATAATCACAAAATTAGGTTTACGCATTCCAAAATTGGTAGTGCCGATCCATTTGGTATCTTCTCTAAGAGAATCCAATGCATTATCAGTCGGTGCACGACTCATTGTGTGTGCAAATGCATTTGCCTTTTCCTTATAAATTTTATTTGTTGCTGCGTATGGTTTAGGAGCGCAGGAATTAAAAAATAAAACAGCCTGGAACAATATCGCAATATAGCTTAGAGAATATTTCATTTTTTATTTATTAATGTAAGTGCTCAGTTACCGGCATGTCCTTTGTGTTCCTTTACTCATTCATCATCATACAAATTACAGTAATGAGCATAGAAAAAAAAATACCGGCTGTTGATTCAGATATCAGCGCTGAAGAAAGAAATTTATTAGACGAAAGCCTGGAAAGGGATATTACAGGCGACGATCTTGCTCTTGAAAGAGCTGAACTTGATAACAGTGATGAAGATGGCGAGTTTTTGAACGAAGAAAGCTCCGCCGATGATATATCTGGTGGCGACCTGGACATTCCCGGTGCGGGTGATGATGATGAGGATGAATTAATTGGCGAAGAAGATGAAGAAAATAATGGTTATAGTGAGGCAGATACAGAATGATATAATAAAAAGCCCCGACTAGTACGGGGCTTTTATAAATCGATCTTCACAAGGGTGTATTTCTTAAAATCCAATATTCATTTCATATGCGTTATCCTATTAGACAAATTACTTACACCCAATGCTGCATGATTAAAAATTAAATTGTTTCGGCATGTGTAAATGCACCTGTTGTGAGGTGTTTCCCCTCTGTAAATTCTTCAATCATTTTCTTGTTGAAAGCAGGCAGGTCAGAAGGACTCCTGCTGGTCACCAATCCATTATCAACGACCACTTCCTTATCTTCCCAAATAGCGCCAGCATTTATAAGATCGGTTTTTATAGAAGGAAAAGAAGTAAGATTTCTATTATGTATCATGCCCGTTTCTATTAATAACTGTGGCGCATGGCAAATAGCGGCAACAGGTTTACCCGTTTCCAGGAAATGCCGTACGAAATTGATGTATAATTCATGCCTTCTCATCTGGTCGGGATTGATCACACCGCCTGGTATCATAAGTGCATCATAATCTTCAGGGCTCGCTTCTTCCAATGAAACATTTACAGGTAATTCAATTGACCAATGATCGTGGTTCCAGCCTTTTACTTTGTCTTTTTGCATTGAAATAATATCTACAATCGCACCTGCTTCTTCCAATGCCTTTTTGGGAGCTGTAAGTTCTACTTCTTCAAAACCATGGTCTGTTAGAATGGCCACTTTTTTATTCGCTATTGATTTCATGATAAATTATTTTTAAATAAGTAATTCCATAATTAATTCAATATTCATTCCAATTGAAACATTCGTTAAAAATTTAGAAAAATTAAATTTCGTTTTTTATCAATCTTGTAGTTGGCTTTAAGAGGAAATAAATTTTTATCATTGATACCATGCGATTACCTTTATTAAAAACCAATATAATGATGTTGAGTACGGAAGGATTTTTTATTGACATATTTAAAAATGCACGCGAAAACTCTGTTATTATTTTAGACGAGAAAGGGAATATTCTCGAAGTGAATAAAGGATTTATAAAGGCTTTTCGTTATCAATTAAGGGACATTTCAGGAAAGCATTTTAGATTACTATTTACAGATAAAGACCAACAATCAAAAAAACCAGAAAAAGAAATTAAAGCAGCCATTGCAAATGGATCAAAGTCGGATAATAATTATCTTGTTACCAAGGAAGGCAATACTGTTTGGGTGATGGGGGAATCAGTGCTGGTGCAAAACAGTAATAAGGAAAAATATATCGTAAAAATTATTCAGAATATACATGCCCAAAAACAACTGGAACATTTTTTAATGGAAAGTGAGGATTTTCTTGATGTAATTTTTGACTCACTAAAAGACACTTCACTTGTTGTGCTTGATTCAGGCCTGAAGATTTTAAAAACAAATAAAACATTTTTAAAAATGTTTTCACTTTCAAAAATGCCCCCTGAACAAAGCAGGTTATCGCAATTAGACAATCATTTTTGGAGAGGAGCTGAAATAAAGAAACGGCTTTTGGAAGTTCTGGTAAATAATAAACCAATAAAAAACGAACCTTATACCTATAAAACCAAAGCCGGAAAAGAAAAATCTTTTATCATTGACTCAAAACTTATGGAAGCTGAAGCCGGAGGTAAAAGGATTTTATTGGTAATAAAGCATGGTTAATGAATGATTAATTTATTAGGAAAGGGTATTAATTTCTATTTCCAGCAATGCATGTATAGCATCATATATCTGTTTTTTACTAAAGGGTTTTTCCAAAAAAAGATCTGCTCCATTTTTAAGTGCCCGCTCTTTTTCCGATGTTGAATTATATGCAGTGATCACAATAACTTTGGTTGATGGGTTATTGCTTTTTATATGTTCAATAAAATCTGTTCCCCGGCCATCAGGCAGGCTATTATCCAAAAAAACCAGTTCCGGTTTTTGCTCTTCTAAAAATACTTTGGCCTGCGATAGTGTATTCACATGTTCGACATCTACTTGTTGATCTTTTAAAATAATATTTAGCAGGAAACAGATATCACCTTCGTCTTCGATGATCAATATCTTTTTTTGTTCGGTTGGCAGTATTGGTTTTGACATTTTTATTTTTTTTAAGAATATGCAAATTTATCACCAATGCATATTCAGCAAGAAATAGGTTAAAACTGTGGAATTTTTTGCCATAAGTAGAAAAACATTTCCCCGTTAATATCTATGCAGCATGATGGCTCAGTTCAAAAGCGTCCATCACATTTACAAAAGCATCGTAAATTTTATGCAGTTCATCTACATTGGTAATATCCCTGTCTATCGTTAATTCCAAAGATGAATGCTTGTCTTCATGATCATAATAAGCAATATGCAGGTTAAAACCAGGAAGTGATTGAAACAGCTTTCTCGTTTGCTCATCTGCAAAAATTTCTTTGATCCTTTGAATATCATTTGTCTTAACCACCAGTTTTTTATCAAATTCCAGGTAGCCGGTTTTTACATCTTCCATTCCGAAAAATTTTCCTACTTTATCAATAAAATCTTCATCATGTAAGGCAAAACGAAAATCTTTATGCTCATTAATACGTGAACTAAGGGTTGTAAATCGAATAGGGATGGGCGCTGTAAGTCCTGTAGATTGAAAGCCGGATTCAAAACCACCGCCAAGGTCTGTTTCTATATTAAGAAATACAGATTTATCGTTGTGCTGAATATCTGCTTTGTACATGAAAGGATAAGAAATGTCGTCCATATCTGCCCTTACCTGTTCCCAAATCTCTGCATCATTATTCCCTTTGATAAGTTTTTGCTTTTCCATAAAATGTTTTTAATAGGGCCGCAAACACATTGCCAATTTCAATTGACAATTGATAATAGATAACTGAGGAGGTCATTTGATATTATTTAATTAGAATTCCTAATTTAATATTCTTGTTCCGTAGGAACAATTGGTGGGTAGGAATAAATATTATTTTGTATTTGCGTTCCGTTAGGATCGCCTGGTGCAAAAACAAGCAGCTCAATTGCACCAAACGTTCCTAACGGAACGAATGTAAATTGTAAACTATTGTAGCTACCCACCAATCGTTCCTATGGAACGAGAGAAATCCTTCAGTTGAAAGGTCTAGCCCTCTTCTCCAGAAATTGGGGTGATGCTTTTGAAAAATAAAAAAGGGCCAAGATGGAAATCTAGCCCGGCGTTAAAATCTAATATCCTATGAAAACCCTGGAACAAATGTAATAGGGCTTTTGATAAGCTTTATCTCATAGTTAGCGATCGGTAACATAAATCTGGCAAACGGTGAAAACAATGCAAAATTGAGAATTGGTTTTATAACCTTTGAAACCCTTGAAACCGTTTAAAATAAAAAAGGGCCAGGATAAAAATCCAGCCCCGCTTTAAAATCCAATATCCTATGAAAAACCAAAACAAATATATACCGGTTTTTTTCATTTAGCAATAGCGAAAACGGGTGATGTGTATGCGACAATGGAGACATTCCTATGGAAATATTTATAATATCTGTATGAGAAGATTGATGAACTTTACGGCTTCTTAGAAATCCTTAATAAAAAATGCCTCATTTAAAATATTCCTTCTCCTCGTTCGTCCTTTGTTATATACATGGAGGACGTTCGAACGATAACAATACCAATGACTGCTGAGCGCAATAATAATATCACCAGGACTATTAAGGCAATCCGTAAGCAGTTACTTGGCTTTATTAAACAGCGTGTAAATAATAGCGAAGACGCAGAAGATATCCTGCAGGATGTTTTTTACCAGTTTGCAGGAAATACAGAACCCATTGAACAAGTAACAGGCTGGCTCTATAAAGTTACACGGAATAAGATCATCGATAATTATCGCAAACAAAAATTGCCTCTGGCAGATGATCTGTTTAGTTCCGGTGCTGCAGAATCGGAAGAAGACATGCTTGACTGGAAAGAGTTTTTGTTACCTGCTGATTCGAATCCCGAAACAACCTACCTACGCAATTTATTCTGGGAAGCATTGCAGCAGGCTTTGGATGAATTGCCTGCCGAACAACGGGACGTGTTTATAAAAAATGAAATGGAAGGAGTTCCCTTTAAAGAAATGGAAGCGCAAACCGGTGTAAGTGTGGCCACACTCATCAGCCGAAAACGTTATGCAGTTTTGCACCTAAGGGATCGCCTTGCCGTATTAAAAGATGAACTATTAAATTATTAAAAATAAAATGGTGCTGGAATGAACAACTTTATTTAAGCGCCAGATTTAAAACAGAAAAAATGAAAAGTCAATTCTCAATGCAGAAAAAAATAAAAATCTTTTTTATCGTAATAATAGCTTGCCTGGCATTTAGTGCAGCTGTGATGTGGTTATGGAATGCGATATTACCACAGGTCATTGGAGTAAAAACGATCACGTTTCTACAGGCGCTCGGAATTTTAGTATTAAGTAAAATATTGTTTGGCGGTTTCCGTGGCGGTGGTGGCTGGGGAGCGCATAGGCGTGGCCGGTGGATGGAAATGCAGGAAAAGATGGCAGCCATGACGCCAGAGGAAAGAGAAAAATTTAAATCAGAATGGAAGAACCGTTGTGGTCACAGGTTTAGAACAGATTCTGCAAATAATAACACAAGTACTACCACAGAATAAAAATATTGCCACGGGTACACGGATGTTTTAGCCAATGATTTTCTTAGCCGTGTGTTCGTGGCATAAATTAAAACTCAACTGTATGCAGATCCTCGTATTTAAAACAAATCTTACTGATACAAACCGTATCAGCGATGTAGAAATTTCTCTGGATATTCATCCAAATATCATTGGCTGGAATGTTGACCTTAACGACAGTGATAATATTTTACGTATTGTATCAAATAATATTGCTGCGGCTGAAGTAGAATCAATGTTGCTTAGTGCTGGATATTATTGTGAAGAGTTGCAATAGCATAAAATAGTGGCTATTTTATATAATAATTTTATAAGAAGTTTGTATTTATTATCTCACTAATAGTTATAATTTTTTAATTCATTCATAAGCTTATTAAGAAATGAAAAATCGAAAATTATCGATGTAAATAAAAATCATTTTGTAATGGGTGGTAACTGGATAAATAACGAGTTGGACATCCATTTAATAGATAATGAGGAAAAAAATAAAATGGTTCCGAGGTTTGTTGGCAAACTTGAAAATCCAGCTTGATTATGCAAAATAAAAAAAACATAAAAATAAAAGCAGCCATATTAAGCTGCTTTTATTTTTTGAGTCATTTCTTATTTACATATTGCGCCGGTATTGCCCACCCACACTATACAATGCATTTGTAATTTCTCCAAGCGAACAGTACTTTACTGTTTCCATCAACTCTTCAAATAAATTTCCATTTTTCACTGCAGCTTCCTGCAGTTTAGAAAGCATGGCAGCACTTTGAGCTGCGTGTCTTTCCTTAAACGCATTCAGTGTGGTGATCTGGAATTCTTTTTCTTCTGTTGTTGAACGAATAACTTCTGAAGGCAAAATTGTTGGTGAACCTTTTTTACTTAAGAATGTATTTACACCAACGATCGGGTATTCTCCTGTATGCTTTAATGTTTCGTAGTATAAACTTTCTTCCTGTATCTTATTTCGTTGATACATGCGTTCCATCGCACCGAGTACGCCACCTCTTTCGGTAAGGCGATTAAATTCTGCCAGCACCGCCTGTTCAACCAGGTCTGTTAATTCTTCGATTAAAAAAGAACCTTGGTTTGGGTTTTCATTTTTAGCTGTACCCAATTCCCGGTTGATGATAAGCTGAATGGCCATTGCCCTGCGTACACTTTCTTCTGTTGGTGTTGTAATCGCCTCATCATAAGCGTTAGTATGCAGCGAATTGCAATTATCATAGATCGCATACAATGCCTGTAGTGTTGTTCTTATATCATTAAAATCAATTTCCTGTGCATGCAGGCTTCTCCCGCTTGTTTGAATATGGTATTTTAATTTCTGGCTACGGTCGTTTGCTTTGTATTTATTCTTCATCGCTTTGGACCAGATGCGTCTTGCTACACGGCCAATTACGCTGTATTCAGGATCCATCCCATTGCTGAAAAAGAAAGAAAGATTGGGCGCAAAATCATCAATATTCATTCCACGGCTGAGGTAATACTCAACAAACGTAAATCCATTTGCAAGGGTAAATGCAAGTTGTGAAATTGGATTGGCACCTGCTTCTGCAATATGATAACCACTGATACTTACACTATAAAAATTCTGAACATTCTTATCAATAAAATATTGTTGTACATCACCCATTAACTTCAATGCAAATTCGGTAGAAAATATACAAGTGTTTTGTGCCTGGTCTTCTTTTAAAATATCTGCCTGCACCGTTCCTCTCACAGTAGAAAGTGCTTTGGCTTTTATTTTTTCATAAACATCCGCGGGTAAAACATCTTTTCCACTTAATCCTAATAATCTTAATCCAAGTCCATCATTACCTTCAGGAAGGCCACCTTTAAATTCTCCTTTCAATGGTATTATGGGTTTACCATCAACACCGATATATCTCGGCAAAGTATTGATATCATACTTTGCTTCGATTATTTTATTTACCTCTTCTCTTAAATTATTTTCTGCAATATATTTTTCACATTGCTGGTCAATAGCAGCATTCATAAAAAATGCAAGTACTATTGGCGCTGGCCCATTGATGGTCATACTAACAGAAGTCTTCGGATCACAAAGATCGAAGCCGCTGTATAATTTTTTTGCATCATCAACAGTTGCAATGCTTACACCACTGTTACCAACCTTACCATAAATATCAGGACGATGAGCGGGATCTTCACCATAAAGTGTAACACTGTCAAATGCTGTACTGAGGCGCTTTGCAGGCTGGCCAACACTTACATAGTGAAAACGTTTGTTGGTTCTTTCAGGTCCACCTTCACCTGCAAACATACGTGTTGGATCTTCGCCTTCACGCTTTAATGGAAATACACCTGCCGTAAACGGATACTCGCCGGGAACATTTTCCTGCAATTGCCATTTTAAAATATCGCCCCAATCGCTGTATTTTGGCAAATAAACTTTTGATATTACTGTTCCTGATAAACTTTTATAAGTGAGTGGTTGCTTGATCACTTTATCACGCACCTGGAATTCATAAAATTCTTTTTTATAACGTTCCTGCACAGACGACCAGTTGGCTAATAATTTTTTAGAATTTGCATCAAGATTATTCTCAAGTTCAATAATCTTTTTATTGAGCACATCACTATTCTCATTCTTTAAAATTTCTACTGCGCCTTTTAATTTATACAGGTCTCTTGCAATGGAAGCCTGTTCATTTACATGATTGTCATAATCTGCAATTGTCTCAGCAATCTCTGCCAAATACCTTACTCTCTTTGGAGGTATGATCATCGATTTGCTTGCCGTTTCTTTTATATGTGCATGATGAGCGATAGTGCCATGAAAAGTAACTTTTGTTTTTTCTGCTACTTTTTCCATCAGCCTTTCAAACAATTCATTTACGCCTGCATCATTGAATTGTGCGGCAATGGTTCCTATAATCGGAAGCTCTTCGTCTTTTGCGTTCCACAATGTATGACTCCGTTTGTATTGTTTGCGTATATCATGCAATGCATCCAATGCCCCGGCTTTATCAAATTTATTCAGGCAAATAATATCTGCATAATCGATCATATTGATCTTCTCCAATTGAGAAGGGGCGCCATACTCAGGCGTCATCACATACATACTGATATCGCAATAATCAAGAATGGATGCATCACTTTGCCCTACGCCTGCACTTTCTAAAATAATAAAATCATACCCGGCTTCTTTACAAATATCAATAGCGTCCTGTACATATTTACTAAGTGCTTTATCGCTTTCTCTTGTGGCAAGGCTGCGCATGTATGCACGTGGAGATGAGATCGCATTCATCCTGATTCTATCCCCCAACAAAGCACCGCCTGTTTTTTTCTTGCTTGGATCAACAGAAATAACAGCGATCGTTTTATCAGTATATCCATTTAAAAAACGTCGAACGATCTCATCGGTAACAGAAGATTTTCCAGCCCCACCCGTACCCGTTATACCCAGCACAGGAATTGTTTTCGCTTCTTTTGGTTTAACTATTTTAATATCAGCATTGGCTGCTGCATTTCCATTTTCAACATTTGAGATGGATCTTGCTATCTTCCTGATATCATGGACTTCACCCAATTTCAATTCACCCAGTATCGGAAAATTTCCATTCACCGGAAAATCGCATTGACGAATTACATCTTCAATCATTCCCTCCAAACCCATTTTTCTTCCATCATCGGGACTGTATATTCTTGTTATTCCATGTTTGTGTAATTCTTCGATTTCACTTGGTAAAATAGTTCCACCACCGCCGCCAAATATTTTAATATGGCCGCAACCATTTTCGTCCAAAAGATCCTTCATGTATTTGAAAAATTCTACGTGCCCACCCTGGTAGCTGGTGATGGCGATGCCCTGCACATCTTCTTCAATGGCACATTCAACAATATCGGCCACACTCCTGTTATGTCCCAGGTGAATGATCTCTGCGCCCTTGCTTTGCAGGATGCGGCGCATGATATTAATAGCTGCATCATGTCCATCGAACAATGCCGCAGCAGTAACGATCCTTACTTTTTGTGTTGGTGTAAAACTCATTGTAATATTATTTTGATATCAGACATCAAACATCAGACATCAGGGGTGTAAATTACAAATTAAACCTGCAATAACTAACAGTTGTTAGTGACCTGATCTTGATGTTTCTTCAACCTGGCCCTTCATCAGCTTACGAATATCGAAAACCAATCCCAGGGAAAAATTAAAAGGCCTGTAGTCTATAAATGATTCCTGAAATAACACACTTAAACCTGCCTGTACCTCAACCCTTAAGCCTGGTAGTTTATTGAAACCGAAAGAACCTACAAAAGAAGGTTCAAAGAAGACCACTCCATAACGGTCCAGGCTATCAAGGTCAAAATCCTGTTTCTCATCATAGGTATAATTCGTTTGGATCTTTCTGAACCTGATCACACTGGCTCTTGTAGTGATGGTAGCCGCAAATATCTCTTTAGATGTTCTAAAAGTAATGGAAGGTTCCAGGAAAAATTTTGTAAGGTTGGTATTGTAATAACGGTTGAAAGGGAGTTGGTTGTAATCCGTACCTGTTTCTTTGATCTTTGTTTTTCCCAATCCGGCACCTGCGTAAACCTGGAATAACAGGTGATCGTTTTTATCAAATGTTGTAAAGTAGCCGGCACCTACTTCAAAAAGATTGCGTTTGTATTTGATTAAACTGTTCTCAAAATTATAAGAACCGTTGGTCGAATTGGTTTTTTCTGAACGCAAATAATAATTTGCCTGTACCGCTATATTATTAGTTATAGCATAGGCTCCCTGCAAATCGGCTCCCTGGGCTGAATTTTTATTATACTGATTGCCATTGCCATCGCTGCTGCCTGAAGCGCCGTTGTTTGAATAATAAACAGCTGCTTTTGAATCTCCTTTTTTGGCAAGTATAGGTACATTGTGGGCTGTAGGACTATACGCATATCTTGGATTACTGCAGTTTGTAAATACAATTACAATGGAAAAAACAGCCAGAATCGTTTTCATTTTATATCATTTTATAGGTTAAGGTTGCAAAATCTTCAATACTTAATGCTTCAGCACGTTTTGCAAAAATATCATCTTTTAATGTTTCCTGAGTAAACTGTGCCTTTACTGCATTGCGCAATGTTTTACGGCGCTGGTTAAACGCTGTTTTTACCAGTACCCAATAATCTCTTTCGGATCTTACATTCAATGCCGTTTTACGCCGCGTTAACCGTATCACACCACTCATAATCTTAGGTGGCGGGTTAAAAGCCTGCGCATCTACATCGAATAAATATTCTACATTATAATAAGCCTGTATCAAAGCACTTAATACGCCATACACTTTATTCCCCGGGGCAGATGCGGCTCTTTTTGCTACTTCTTTTTGAAACATTCCGATCACTACCGGAACTTCATCTTTCCAATCAAGAATCTTAAAAAGTATTTGCGTAGAAATATTATAAGGAAAATTTCCTATTACGGTAAAAGATTCATCAAATGGTTTATCTATTTCTAAAAAACTTTTATGAATGATCTTATCCTTCAATTCAGGATATTTTTTATTAAGAAATGCTACTTTCTCATCATCCAGTTCCACTGCTTTAAAATTAATTCCAGGTAATTTTATAAGTTCTTTAGTCAATGCTCCACCACCAGGGCCAACTTCCAGTAAATTGCTGAATGGATTTTCATTCAGCGCTTCAATAATTTTTTGGATAATATTTTCATCCTTTAAAAAATGCTGACCCAGTGATTTTTTTAACGTGTACATAGTAACAAAAATAGGGAAACAGCGGCGTCAGCATCCATCTATCCTAAAAATAATAAGGCCTTCCTTAAAAAAGGAAGACCTTATAAGTTTAAAACTAGCTGCTTGCTTTTACTGTTTTATGAATTTTTCGGTAGAAACCAGCTCGTTTTTGCTATTTATAATCTTTAAAAAGTATACGCCTACAGGCAGGGCATCTACATTCATTTTTATTTCGTTACTACCAGTTTCAATCATTTTAGTTTGATCATAAACAGTTCTACCGGTTGCATCACAAACACGCAGTGTATAATTATCTTTAGTTATATTATTCCTGATCTTTATTGAAAGTTCTTTACCTACCGGGTTCGGATAAATGGTTGTGATTACATTATTTTTTACAGTTATCTTGATCACATTACTGTAATAAACCAGTCCACCTTTATCTACTTCTTTTATTCGATAATAATTTACTCCATCCTGTGGGGCATTGTCAAAAGTATTATATGGTGGGGGCGTTGCCACGCTTTGGATAGTAGTAAAATGATTGTTCTTATTATCCATTCTTTGCACTTCAAAATGATCGTGTTGCTGGTCAACATATGCTTCCCAATCTAAACGAACAACATTATTCATTAATAGCTGGGCATTGAAGTTGCCAAATTTTACAGCCAGGGTTGTAATATTGGTTGTCTTAACAAATTTAAGATCATCGATATTAAAGCCATCATCCTTATCAAAAGCAAATGCACTTAGATCAGCATCAGAAGTAAATTTAAACCTGAAGTAAACGGTAGGATCTCCTGCATAACTACTAAGGTCAAATAACTCACGTGTCCAATTTTCTCTTATACCTGTTAATGCAGGCTGGCCACCAAGTGTACCGCCATTGGTTGTATTGTCTTCCTGCACGGTGTTTGAACCACATATTGCTGTCCAGGTGCTGCTATCATGCGAAACCTGTATTTGCAATTTGTCGCGGAAATTTTCTGCCCTATGCTTCACCCAAAAACTCAGGTATGCTGAAGTTGCATCGATGAGATCAATACTGCGTGCATAGGTTACCGTACGTGTGCTGCTTGTTGTATAATTACCATTGGGCGATTCTGTCATTGAATACGATCCACTATATGCAGCGCCGTTTGAAAATCCCCATCCATTTGCTCCGGTTGGATTTGCAATCCAGTTTGTAGCGAAACTGCCTTCCATATCATCGCCAACCAATGCTATTGGATTATAGAATTTTGTAACAGTATCATATGTGGTGATGCCGCCCGATTCTACTTTCCATGCGAATTGTATTGTTTGCCCACAAACAAAAGTTGGTGGTACAGTATATTGAATACTGTCTTCGTAAATATCATAATAATTGGTAAGCGTTTTTGTAACAGGTGATCCAACGTATTGAAGATTATGTATTGGTATTAATGAAACAGTTACCGGATCAGCACCTAACCCTACCCGTCTTACCCGGAAACTTAAGTAACCTGAATCTTTGGTTATACCAATGTCATTTTTATCTTCAGTATCATAATATGCTCCTGCAGCGTATGCAAGTTGCAGATTTTGAAAACAATTTTCTTTGCATAGTTGCATGATCTGTGAAACGGGTGCCCAGAAATCTCCACCACCAGCTTCTCCTGTCATACCATAAATTTTTCCTTTGGTGCCTGTTCCGATATTACCCATCAATAACCAGTCTTTAATACCACCGGCTACTTCATAATTCACAGTTTCAGGGCTATTGCCTGCACGATGTCCATTATATAAACCCATGAGTGCAGGTATATAAGTATAATAAGCAGAATCCAAATGATTTAATGGTGTATGTAAAGAGGGCCTTCCATAAGGCAGGGAATAATAAGGGCCGTAGCAATGCTGATCGATTGCATTTATAAAATGTTTTGTATAAACAAAATCACGAAGTGCCTGTGTTTCTGGTTCAGAAAAAGCACTGGTGCCATAATAAGTATCATCGGTTTTATCGCTTGATCCACATGAACTGGTTGCACCAACACAATTGCCCCAATCAATACCATAATTTCTATTGAGGTCAACACCAATATTAGCAGCGCCGCCACCGGTGTTTCTCCGGCTCTTGCGCCATAGTCCACCACCTGTTACAGGATAAGAAGAACTGGAGCCACTATAATTAAAAGAATATCCATCAGGATTTAAGCAAGGTATTATATAGAGCTGCCTGTTATCAAGCAATTCTTTAACCCTGTTATCCGTAGCATAATTTTCAGCTAAATATTCCATGAAGAAAATTAGGCTTGTTCCGCCGATCGCTTCTCTTGCATGTTGCAAAGCTGTATATAATACTTCGGGTTTATTATCAGCGGGTACACTGTGAGTAATTTTTACCCCTTTGATCGCCGTACCATTTGCTGAATTACCAATTGAATAAACGGTCACGATTGATGGATACGCTGCTGCCAGTGCATCCATTTCACTAATCATTTCTGTATATTTAAAATATCCGGGATTGCCTGCAGCAGCACCAAGCCTTAAGGATCCACCAGTACCAAAAGAAGCAGGTGTGGCTAACATGGATCCTATTTTTTGACAACCTGTACTTTGAAATGCCGCTAAATTATTTTCAGGAATCGCATTTTTATTCAGCGCTGTTGTATAACTAACTACATCATCAATTAATACTTCGAATGGATGGCCCGATTGTCTTAGCCTGTTCATTTCTGCTGTGTTCAATACAGCGATTATTGAATTTCCGTTATGTTCGTAATGATCTAAATCGAGGTTACCGTAAACAAAGTTTTTAATTCCTGCTGATGTAACCGGTATTTTAACTTTACTATATTTTTCCTGTGCGTGGCCACTTAGGAAAAAGGTTGTGCATGAGAAAAAAAGCAACCAACATTTCTTGACGTTCATAGTTTGGGTTTGGTTATCTGGATATTTAATTATTTCATTACAACAAGCGTGGTCACTAATATTTCATCATCAATTTTCACCCGCACCTTATACATTCCGCTGCTCAGTTTCTTTACTAAAGGTAAATCAATTTCATTTGTACCTTTTGTTAGTTTCACATTTGCATCGTACACGCTTCGTCCTGTATAGTCAAGTATATTTACACGACCTATGCCGGTAATGGCTGACTCTATTTTTAATGTTGCTTTTGTATTTGCAGGATTTGGTGAAAGGCTTATTGAGCTCTCCTGAGAAAAATCAACCTTTTTAATATCACTATAATCAACAGCGCCCGAAGTCTTTAATATTTTTACTCTATAATAAGAAGCAGGCAATTGCGGTTCGGCATCAATAAAAGAATATGTTGCCGCAGTACCGCCACCTGCTGTTGACCTGTTTGTAATTGTTTGCCATGAAATACCATCATCACTTCTTTGTAATTCATAACCATTATTATTAGTTTCCTGGTTAAGGCTCCATACAAGGCTAACTTTTTCAGTGCTTGTTTTTTGAGCTTTTAAAGTAACATTTTGTTCAGGTAAAAGAAGACTAACAGAGATCATATAATCTTCTATCTCGCCATTATCAAAATATCCATTCATATTTGCAGTGGTCATGCCAAGGTCTGATGTTGCTATACGTATACGCATAAACGTAGAAGTATATGGTGCCAGCGTACAGTTAATCCCGCTCCACAACAAACTTATGTTTTGTATCGAGGCGCTGCTGGGTATTGTAAATGAAGTTCCTTCGGAAGCTTCAAAAGTTCCATTTCCATTGGCATCTACCCAGCCAACTACCGTAGCAGTTCTTCCTGTATTATTAAATGCTTTTACCGGCACAGTAAAATTAGATACACCTGTAGTAATAACCTGTAAGCCTGACACACCATCTTCTTCAGCGCCATCTCCTGTTGCATCGGCAGATGTATGTTTACTCCATTCTATTAAAGGCTTTGTTCCTAAATACACACTGTCATTTCTTTCATGTGTACCCGGATCAACTGCCGGCGGATCATAAGACGCTGGTGCATCACCATAATCTGTTTTTGGCTTAAATGCTTCTCCTGCATCACCCCAACTACCTGTAATGGCTACCCCCTGGTATCGCATGGTGTACTGCTGTGCAGTGTTGATGGTTCCATTTTCATTATAGGGAGCCACAGTACCTGATGAGCTTGAACTTGGTGAACCACTATTGTACATTTTTCCTGTCCAGTCAACACTAACCTGTCTTGGCACAAGAGAACTTGGTGAAGGATTATAGTGTACAACGCCTCCTGTTAGCATATTCTTATGGTAAAAATCAGTTTGGCCGGCAGCGCCGTCAAAATCAAACATGATCCCATCATTGATTCCAATATCGCCCCAATCATGCAAACCTGTGCCATTGCCGTCATCTGCGGGTGTACCATACAGTTGTTCAATGGTACTTGCTCCATAAGTAGGCGTAAAATGTATTTTCCAAACAATGGATTCCCGGTTTGATTTATCATCACCCATATTTGTTCCTTCAATGCCGATAAAAAGGCAATCATCATAAAATGCGGCCGCCCCTGATTCAATACCACTTTCAAATGTTGGTATTCCAATTGTATTTATGTTGGAAACAAAAATGCCTAATGTGTCCAAATCATAATCATACCTGCGCATTGTTTTATCTGTGGAGGGAGACCCTGTTAAACTATAACTATAATAACACATATGCCTGTATGGATCATAGGCAAGCGAGTTAATATTTGTATGTCCTGGATCTTTAAACAGGAATCTTGCCACGCCATTGGCAACATTTATATAATAGATGTTATTATTACAAACTGCTAAGAAATAGGAAGGCTGCCCTGCATATGGTTTAGATATATTATAATAATCCATGGGGAAACTTCCAGCTGAACATGCTGAAACAGATGATATATAAATTGAACCATCCTCAGCAGAAGCACCACTACCTCCTGTTCCGGTATTTGTAGTTGTTATTGTAAAGCTGGTAACCGGTCCTGTTATATCAACATTCAATGTTCCATTGGCGGTGGGAGGATTATCAGTATTAGCTACAACAACACTGCTTGCTGAAACAGCAGTACCAGGCGCATTGTTCGTATTGATTGTAAGTATGCTTCCTGTTAATGTAGACAGCGCCACATTGGTTCCTGTTGCACCATTCAATGCACTTACACTTACTTTCTGACTTTTGTCAATATCAAAAATAGAGAACTTGCAATTTTGTACAGCTGTCTGAAAAGTAAATGTTACTGTTCCATTACTTTTAAAACGGAGGTTCGCTCCATTTCCATAAGAACCTGTTTGAGCTGTAAATGTATTGTCGTCGCCTAATGTATTACCTGCATTAAAATTATTTGTTATTGAAACGACTTGCGTACCAAAAGTATAACGTTGAGACTGGCTTTGGGCGAGCGTTACAAAACCGCTGTACGATCCATTGCTTTGCAAAAAGTCAAGCGAATTCCAGTTAAGTGTATCTCGTGTATAACCTGCGCCACATTGTGCATTTACATTTGTGGAGTAAATAAAAAAAAGCAGCGCAATGACTACGAATTTTTGAAGTATATTTTTTTTCATATTCCGGATATTAATTTTAAAAAGGATATTCGTTATCAGCAAGGTTTGTTCACATTACCCTTTTCGAGAAGATTTAAATTTTACCAGGTCCCAAAGAAGATTTTCTTCAATTTTTAGTCTTGTAACGCAGAGTCTATCCATGCTCTTTAACGGTAAAATAGCAGGCGTCAGCTTTCTCATAAGACGGATTTTTGATAAAACATAATATGTATTCTATAGTATAACGACTACGTACCCAAAAAAGTATATGAAGATTTTATTAAAAAAATAAAAATAGCCGATAAAGTATAACTACGACGTGTTTTTACTTTCACATAAACGATTAAACGAGATTTAATACTCAAAAAAGCTGTTTATGTAAGATGTTGTATTTTTACGAAAAGATTTAAATAAATGAACCCATCAACAGAAAATAAGCCAATCATCGGAGTGAGTTGCGGAGATATTAACGGAATTGGTATTGAACTTATTATAAAAGTAATGAGCGATAACCGTATCCTGGAAATTTGTACCCCAGTAATCTTTGCGAATAATAAAGTGATCAACTTTTATCGCAAAAGCATGCCTGATATCAATATTAATTTTTCTGCTGTAAAAGATGCTGCCAGGGTAAGCCAAAAACAGGTAAATGTATATAATTGCTGGGAAGAAGATGTTGCTGTTACACCCGGCCTTTTAAATGAGGTTGGTGGAAAATATGCAATAGCAAGCCTCAGTATTGCTGCAGAAGCATTAAAAGCAGGAAAAATTGATGGGCTTGTAACAGCGCCTATTCATAAAAAGAATATACAATCAGCCAGTTTTAATTTTACCGGCCACACCCCTTACCTGAAAAATCTTTTCGGTGCGAATGAAGTTGCGATGTTCATGGTTGCAGAAAACATGAGGGTTGCATTGCTTACCGAACATGTGGCATTAAAAGATGTTGCCCAATATGTAACAAAAGAAAATATTATCAGCAAGCTGGTTGTTGTAAATAATTCATTGAAAAAAGATTTTTGTATCAGCAAACCAAAGATTGCTGTACTGGGATTAAATCCACATGCAGGTGATGAAGGGCTTATTGGTAAAGAAGAGATCGAGATCATAAAACCTGCTATAAAGGAAGCTAAGCAACAAAAAGATATTTTTTGTTTTGGGCCCTATAGTGCTGACGCCTTTTTTGCAAGGGGACAGCATGAAAAATTTGATGCCGTACTGGCGCTTTACCACGACCAGGGATTGATACCTTTTAAATCACTTGCAATAGGTGAAGGTGTAAACTATACGGCAGGCCTAAACGCAGTAAGAACCTCACCCGATCATGGAGTTGCTTTTGATATTGCAGGAAAAGGTATTGCTGATGAATCATCTTTAAGAGAAGCTATTTATAAATGTATTGATATACTTAATAACAGGCGTGAATATGCCAATCAGTATAAAAATCCTTTGAAGAAAATGGGCTCTGCAGTTATAGCCAATGCTGTGGATGAAAAAATTATAGAAGATTAGATTTCATTTCACGCAAAGCAATGATGTTAACGCAAAGGCGCAAAGAAAATCTTTGCGCCTTTTGTATTTAATCTTTATTGCTTTGCTTGAAGCACTTACTGGAAAACGGAATCAACCACTCCTTTATTTATGATATAAGTACTGAATGTAATTTCCGCACGCCCCTTTTTGTTTTTCATAGCGTCTTTTGGTTTCTTTTGTTCTGTGCCATCATCAAAATCAAAGGTTACTCCTTTAGGTAATTTATAATCCCGCGTATTAAAAGAAAAAATGATCTTATCGGGTAAACTAAATTCGGCATATTTACCATAAGTGAATTCCAGTTCGTAGGTGCCATTCTCTTTGGTAGTTGTTTTTGCTTTTTGAATAAGCTTTGTTATTTCATCAATATATAAAGTACTTAAAACGATATCGCTGTTATCATCTTCTGGAAGTAATTTTATAATCCTCACAGTTGTATTGCCGATCTTATCTGTACCTGCATCCAGCACGGTATATTTATTATCCCCAATTATTCCTGACATATTTAAATTAACGGCTCCTTTGGGAATAAAAGAAATTCCCTTTTCACTTTTTACTTTTAAGCGATTGGGCTTTTTAAAGTACACTTTTACATTAGCAATGGGAACTTTTAAAAAAGCGACATTGGTTTTCATCTTGCCAGATGCTTCGTAATCATTTACTTTATCTATTTTTTGTTTTACGTTTTGGAGCAATGTATTTGCATCCTGGGCATGTACGGAGAATGAGATAAAAAAAAGTGATATTAAAAATATTATTTTTTGCATGTTGCGATTTTTATGATGGTCGGTGTGGACACCGACCATGGGACTACTTTCCGTGGTTGGTGTCCCACCAACCACCTTCTTGCCACTGATTCACTGATTTTTTGTATCGGTTTATTTTATCAGTGAGTCAGTGGCAATTTTCTTTAAGATAAAATGTCTTTTCTTTTAAATGCTACAATTGCCGCAGAAAGAAATACAGCGATATAAGCAAGTAAATTGAATAAACTGTTTC
>JBDTLP010000097.1:0-19347 GCA_039934735.1 Ferruginibacter sp.
AGGTAACCGACGACAAAGGACTTCCCGTTGACAAAGCTTCAGTAATTGTAAAGGGGACTAAACTCGGTACCAGTACCAATGCTTTAGGAGTTTACACTTTAAACGTACCTTCAACAGCTAAAACACTTGTGATTTCTTCTGTGGGAATGATTAGCCGCAGCATTGCGATCAACGAAGGTAAATTTGACGTATCACTGGAAACAGACATTAATAGTATGGCTGCTGTTATTGTTACGGTGCCTTACGGGACTGTCAAGAAAACGAACTTCACCGGTTCAGAAAATACGATAAATTCAAGTTCACTTCAAAAACGCCCTGTAGCAGATGTAACAAGGGCCATAGAAGGACTTGTGCCAGGCATCATTGCAACTAATGGAGGAGGGGCTCCGGGTACTGGAGCACAAATACTTATACGTGGTGTAGGTTCCGTAAGTTCCAATAGTGCACCTCTTTATGTATTGAATGGTACACCATATGCAGGTTCTATCACAGCACTTTCTGCCGATGACATAGAATCAATTACGGTTTTAAAAGATGCCTCTGCAGCAGCACTTTATGGATCGAGGGCAGCCAATGGCGTAATTATGATTACGACTAAAAAAGGCAAGAAAGGTAAACCGAATGTAACTGCTAGTGTACGACAGGGCTATATGAGTCGGGGTATTCCTGAATATGATCGCGTAAATAGTAAACAGTATTATGAATTATTCTGGGAAGCATACAAAAATTCTTATTTATCACAAGGTGAGTCACTAGGCAAAGCAGGACGCGATGCATCAGACGTACTTACAAGTTCAACTGGTCTCGTTTACAATTCGTACAATGTTCCAGGTAATCAACTTGTGGATACTACTGGTAAATTTAATCCTAATGCAAAAGAGCTTTGGAATGAATCATGGTCAGATGCTCTTTTTAGACAAGCTTCACGTACAAATGCAACATTCAATGTTTCAGGTGCTACTGAAAATACGGACTATTTTTTATCGGCTGGCTATCTAAATGAAGATGGGGTAGTTAGAAATTCAGGATATAAACGTTATAATTTTCGTTTGAATTTAAATGTGAAAGCTACTTCCTGGTTAAATACAGGCGTTGATTTAGATGGCTCACTAGCCAGGGAGAAAGATGTGCAGCCAGGAGATGGTGGAACTGCGACCTCGAATCCGTTCTATTTTACAAGGCAGATCGGGCCTATTTATCCGATTTACCAACATGATCTTATAACAGGCGCATATGTTGATACATTGGGTGGCCACAAATATGATTATGGCGTTGTTGATCAAATGGGTACAAGGCCATATGCAGGAAGGTCAAATATCAGAGGTACACTTGACCTTGATAATTATTATTCTAATATTTTTAATGGAAACGTAAATTCTTATGCAGAAATAAAATTCCTTAAAGACTTTTCTTTCAAAGCTACTTTGGGGCTTAATTATTTAAGTAATAATGGTTCTCAATATCAAAATAATCAATTTGGTGATGCGGCGCCTTCAGCTCCAAATGCTGGTGACGGCGGTCGTTTAACCAAAACAAATAGCCGCCAGGTGTCATATACAGGGAATGAGATATTAACCTGGAAAAAAAGTTTTGGCAGTCACCATATCGTGGCACTTGCAGGTCATGAGAATTATAAATTCCAGACAAATAATGTGGCAGCGTATGCTGCCGGATTTATATTTTCAAATTTGCAGGAATTGAATGCCGGAAATTCTATGTTCAGTCCAGGACCGCCTAATTCTACTGAGGATAATTATAGAATAGAGAGCTACCTGGGAAATGTTAACTACGACTACAATCAAAAATACCTGGCTTCATTTAGCTACCGTACTGATGGTTCATCTAAGTTTGCGAAGGATGATCGTTGGGGAAGTTTTTATTCTGCAGGCTTAGGATGGAGAGTATCCCAGGAAAAATTCATGAATAAGATTTTATGGATAAATGAATTGAAATTAAGGGCCAGTTATGGAGAATCGGGGAATGAAGATCTTCGTGATGTAAACGGCAACCCTTTGTATTATTCTTATACTGATTATTATTATACAAATCCTACAGGAACATTGAATCCCCCTCCTCGCACTCCTAGCCCTAATATATTATGGGAGAAGAACAAAACATCTGATATTGGGCTTGATTTTGTTATATTTAAAAACAGGCTTTCAGGAACTTTTGATTGGTTCAACAAAGTATCCAGCAATTTATTATTTGATGTACCACTTCCTATTTCAACAGGGTATCCAAGTGGGTATCAAAATATTGGGACTATGCAAAATAGGGGGATTGAATTGCAGTTAGGATATAATGTAATAGCTACAAGAGATTTTAACTGGAGAGTGGATGTGAATTTTACTCATTTTAAAAATAAGATTACAAAATTGCCGGATGGCTTCCCGGATGGCTTGCCGCCAAGAGGTACAAAAAAATTACAAGTTGGGCATGATATTTTCCAATTTTGGCTACCAACTTACGCAGGTGTAGATGCTTCAAATGGAGATCCTACATGGTATAAAGATATTTTGGATGCCAATGGAAAATCTACCGGTAAACAAGAAATAACAAACGTGTACAATAAGGCTACTTTTCATAACCAGGGTTCAGCACTGCCTAAATTTTCTGGTGGTATTACAAACTCATTTAATTATAAAGGATTTGATCTTTCTTTCTTATTAACTTTCTCTTATGGCGGACTTTATTATGATGGTAATTACGCAGGAATTATGCATAGCGGCGATCCAGGTATTGCATGGAGTACGGATATATTAGGAAGATGGCAAAAACCGGGCGATGTTACTAACATACCAAGATTGCAAACCGGCTTTAATGATGGCGGGGCTTCAACACGTTGGTTGGTTGATGGGTCCTGGTTGAATATTAAGAATATCACCTTGAGCTATACTATTCCAAAATCAGTTTTAAAGAATAAAGCAGGTGTTCAGGTATTTATTAATGTAGATAATGCATGGTTATTTACTGCTAAGAAAGGCATGGATCCTCAAAGGGCATTTAATGGAACTGCGGATGCTACTTATACTCCTTTCCGTACGGTAAGTGCAGGGTTTACAGTTAATTTACAATAACACAGAAAACAGAAAATCATGAAAAAAATATTTTTATTTATTGCCTGTATATTTCTACTCGCAATATCAGCTTGTAAGAAAAGCTATCTTGAGACGAAACCAAGTGATGGCGTTACTGCGCAGCAGGTTTTTAGTCAATTAAGCAGTGTATATGGTGCGCTGGACGGAATCGTCGCCGAACAATTTGCTTATGGCATTGGTGGATCAGATGGGCATGATAATTTTGGGCAAAAATCTTTCGATCTGCAAAATGATCTGATGGGTAATGACATGATTGTAAACAGCTCAGGATATGGTTGGTTTAACGCCGATTATAATTATACTGAATGGGGTAGGGCAACACAGGGACGACAGTCGGATAATGGCTGGTACTTTTATTATGACATTATTAAACAGTGTAATAAAATCCTTGCGATAATAGATGGTGTTGCAGATGCAACGCAGCCAGAAAAAGATGCAACAAAAGGACAACTTTTAGGATTAAGAGCATATTCATATTATTACCTGGCAAATTATTTTCAACAAACCTATAAGGGGCATGAAAACAGTCCGGGTGTTCCTATTTACATTGTTGATGCTACTCAAGGTAATCCAAGAGGCACCCTTCAAAATGTTTATGACCAGATTTTATCAGACCTAACGGCAGCAGAGCCTTTACTAAATGGTAAACCTCGTTCTGATAAAGCACATATCGATGTAACAGTTGTACAGGGATTTCGTGCAAGAGTAGCTTTATTACAGGAAGACTGGGCAACTGCAGCAACCTATGCACACAATGCCCGCCAAGGATACACTTTAATGAATGCTACTCAATACACAGATTTCTCAGCATTCTCATCCATTGATAATGCAGAATGGATGTGGGGATCAAAAATACCAGTAGACCAGGCTACGATTTATGCGTCTTTCTTTTCACATATGGATATTAGAACAGGTGGTTATGCAGCATTGGGTGGACAAAAGAAGATTCCAAAAGCATTATATGACCAAATACCTGCTGGGGATGTTAGGAAAACGGTATTTACTACACCGGGAACAGGAACCACAGATAATCCTGACTATAATCAAATAAAACACCAGGTACCCGTTGCTGGTAGTTGGGCTGCAGACTATCTTTACATGAGGGCATCTGAAATGTACCTTATAGAAGCAGAGGCTTTGGCAAGGCAAGGACAGAATGCCGCAGCGCAGGCAGTACTGCAGGAATTAATTGTAACAAAAAATCCTGCTTATGTTGCTTCTTCTTTTAGTGGCCAGGCTTTAATAAATGAAATTCTTTTGCAAAGAAGGATTGAATTGTGGGGAGAAGGCTTTTCATTAATAGATATTAAGCGTTTAGACCAGGGCCTTAATCGTGCAACAGGAGCTGGCAATCATGGCGCTCCTAATTATGACCCTGGTGTTTACACTACTGGTCCGGCAGATCCTAGATTCTTAATGAGAATCCCCCAAAGAGAGTTGGATGCCAACGCCAGCATGACAGCAGCTGATCAAAATCCATAAATAAAAGTTTTACCAAATAAAATTTATACTATGAATAAGTTTCTTATAAAAATGTTTTTTGCAGGATTGGGGTTGATTTTTTTATCCCTGGAATCTTGTAAAAAAAATAATGTGGTTGTGGGCCAGGATATCGTTCCTCCAACCTATGCAAAGTTTAATTCGCCAAGTACATCTGTATACGATTCTGCTATCTATTATGTAAAAAATACAGGTGAAACCTTTAAAATTCCCGTAGGAATTACCACAGTTTCAGGTAAAGACAGGGAGGTTCATTTTACCTATTCGTCAAGTTCTGCAGTACAGGGCACTCAGTATAATGCACCGGTGTCAATAACAATTCCTGCTGGTCACGCACTTGATACATTGAATATTTCAGGCGTATTCGCAGGTATTAATGCTGGAGAGGTTTATAGGCTGGCAATAGATATAAGTGGCACAGATGATGTTCCGATGAGTCCGTACAAAAATCATTTTGTTCTTTTTATCCGCAAGTCTTGTGAAATTATCTTAACTGATTTTGAAGGTGCTTTTGATAACACGTATGACAATGCAGGAAGTTATGGCCCATACACCACAACGGTAACGCCTGGCAGCATTACGATGACAACAGCAACCAGTGCTACATTCACCATTGAAAACGTTTGGGACCCAGGTGTTCCGGTTATAACAACTGTGAATGCTGACTGGACAGCAGATCCTGATCATCCAATAATTACAATTCCTGACCAGGAATATTTTGCGGGAGCTGATCTCTGGATAAGAGGTACGCAGGATGGCACTTTCTCTGCCTGTGATCAAACAATTACATTAAGATATACGCTTTATGATCACACTTCCGGAGCGGATTATGCAGCAGACCAGGAAACTATATTGGGGCGGTAAAGAAGAATTATAAATTATAAATTAAGAAATAAAAGGCCGCTAACATTCGTTAGCGGCTTTTTAAATTCTTATGCTGAATGTTTTTTTTAACCCAGATTTTGCAGTTGAAAATCTATTGCGGCTTCCAAAAGCTGCACAGCTAAGCATTTCAGAACATTTCTTGATCTCAAAATAGTTCACTATTTCTTCGACCAAAAAATAATCTGAAACACTTATTTGTATTGCCTTTGAAACCCTCACTACGATTTCAACTGCAAAATCTGGGTTAAATAAAACTATTTTTATTTAAGTATTTCTTCCAGCTTATTCTGCAATGCTTCTCCTCTCAATTCAGTAGCAATTATTTGCCCTTTTGGGTCTATTAATACATTATAAGGAATTCCTTCAAAGCCATATAAAGGAACAGCAGCACTGCTCCATTGTTTTAGGTCGCTGATATGTTTCCATTCAAGGCCATCGGCTTTAATTGCGTCTAACCATTTCTGTTTGTCTTCATCCAGCGATACACCAAGGATTGTAAAATTTTTGTTTTTATATTTATTATAAGCAGCTACCACATTTGGATTTTCTCCACGACATGGTCCGCACCAACTTGCCCAAAAATCGACCAACACATATTTCCCTTTTAACTGGCTTAGTGAAAATGGTTTGCCATCTACATCATTCATGGTAAAATCCGGTGCCATACTTCCTGGTCCAGGCCTTGAAGTATTTTGAGGTTTGGGCTCTTTTAATTTAGCAATGAACTGGTTGTACTGTGATAAAACATCTGCAACGCCCTTGTGATTAGGAAAACGTTTTGCAAGCGCTGGTATAACCTTGTTCAATGATTCTGGTTCAATACCTTTTGTATATCCTACTGCAAACATAGCAGCAACTGGATCTGAAGTGGTATCAATAAAATGAATGATGAAGTTTTTATAGCGGTCACTTAACGCATCCCGTTTTGTTGTTTCCAAAGCAAGTGCACTATCATTCCCTTTTAAAGAATCCAGTTGTGCATCGCAGGCATTTAAAGCCTTGCTGTTTGTATTTACGTTTATTATAAAATTTTTTAAAAGTTCATTTGCAGGCGTATTAAATTTTGTGCCTTCCAGGCTTGCATCTTGCATATCTGCTTTAAAATCGATAGCAGGTTTATCATTGATAAAAATAAATCCATGCTCTGTCTTTTCCATTCTAATGCGATACAAACCTTCTTCGGATGAAGTTGCAGTTACAGTAAACTTTCCATTTTTTATTTCTGCTGTATCAAGTATTTCAGGAGCCTGGCTAAAATAAAGCTGTTCAAGATATATTTTCTGATCAGGAATATTTTTGATCTCTCCGGTTAAAGAGAACTTACCTTTTTTGATTTCGTCCTTGCAGGAAAGAAAACAAATACTTATGACTATAACCGTAATAATTTTTTTCATCGATCTTATTATATTGTTTAATAGCTAAGTTATATAAAACCTGTTTCGTTGACCTCACCCCCAACCCCTCTCCGAAGGAGAGGGGAGCCAGGCTTCATTTTGCGAGGAAACTTTATTGATGCGAACTTTAAAAATTCTATTTATTGACCTAATTTTTCTGACAATAATTTATTTACCAGCTGCATATCTGCCTTACCCTTACTCATTTTTTTTACTTCACCTGCAAACAGACCCATCAATCCTTTTTTTCCGCTTTTATATTCTTTGATCTTTTCAGGCATGGATATAATTACCTGGTTTACCCAATCTTCAACAGCATTTGTATCACTTTCCTGCAAAAGGTTTAGTTCCTGTGCAACCTGTAATGCTGTTTTACCCGGATCACTTATCAATGCTTGTAAAATTTTTGTTGAAGCATTATTAAAATTAACCTGGCTGGATTCTGTTAATGATATTAGTTCCGCAATAATGGAATGCTGTAAAGGAAATGTAGCAATGGAAATATTATTCTCATTGCAATAAAATTTCAATGGGCCAAGTAGCCAGTTTGCTGCTGCTTTATAATGAGAAGTATGTAGTATGAGTGTTTCAAAAAACAACATGTCTTCCTTATCATTACAAATAGTAGCAGCATCATATTCAGTCAAAGAAAATGTATCTATGTATTTTATTTTAAGTTGTTCTGGTAAAATGGGTAATGCGGCTGAAATATCCTGTATATATTTTTCAGTAATAGAAAATGGGGGAAGATCCGGCTCAGGAAAATAACGATAATCATCTGCCTCTTCTTTGCTTCTAAGCGAAAACGTTGTGTTTTTGTCTGCATCAAAACTTCTCGTCTCTTGTATGATTATTTCATTTTGTTCAACAATGCCTATCAATCTTTCCGTTTCTATTTCTATTGCTTTTTTTACATTGCGGATACTGTTGAGATTTTTTACTTCTACTCTTTTACCCAAAGTTGTTTCGCCTTTAAGTCTTATAGAAACATTTGCATCACAACGCATACTACCTTCTTCCATGTTTCCATCACATACATCCAGCCATCGTACTATTTTTCTTAATTCAGTTAAAAATGAAAATGCTTCTTCAGCACTGTGCATATCAGGCTCTGTAACGATCTCGAGTAGGGGCACTCCGGCCCTGTTCAAATCTATGCAAGTGTAATTTTCGGCTACATCATGAATGCTTTTGCCTGCATCTTCTTCCAGGTGTATCCTGTTTAATTTTACATGCTTTATTTCATCAGCTGCATTAATAGAAAGATAACCTCCTTTACAAATGGGTGCGGTGTGTTGACTTACCTGGTAGCCTTTTGGAAGGTCGGGATAAAAATAATTTTTCCTGGCAAAATAATTATGTTGTTCAATGTCACAGTGAAGTGCCAATCCTAATTTTACTGCAAGTTCAATGGCCTTCTTATTCATTTTTGGCAATACACCAGGATGGGCCAAAGAGATCGGGCTAACCTGTGTATTGGGTTCAGCACCAAAAGAAGTGCTATCGCTGCAAAATAATTTACTCTTTGTAAGTAATTGTGCATGCACCTCAAGCCCAATGACAACCTGGTATTTATCATTTTGTATCAAGGGGCAAAAATAGGAAAAAACGGAGATAGGGAAGGAGTTATAAAATGAAATGTGGGCTGGGAGCATAAATTTTATTGTGGGCATTTTAAAATAAAATGCGCTGTTGTTTAAGCTTCCTGGGATAGTTGCTTTTTTTCTCTGAACATCAAAAGAGGTATTAATATTCAGGTGAAGTTTTAAGCCATAATTCAATCTATTGTACTAACACAGGTGAATCAGCGTTTTCGCAAAATAGTAATTGGAATTCCGGCCGTGAGATTGATATTTGACCCCCTTGTTCCAAGGATAATATTTGAAGTTATTCCGTTTAAGTTATATTTAAGATCCATTGTGGAAACATATGCGAGCCCTTTATTATATTCTAAAATCAAATCGAATAATTCTTTATTGTTTTTATTAATACTCAAACCAGCTCTGAGTATTCCATGGTAACTTATTTTTCTTTCCGGTACGGCAGTGTATAGAGTCCAAAAATTATATCTTGATGTTGAAACCTGGTAATACTGGTTGTAAAAAAATTCTCTATAATAATCATTGCTTTTATTAGTACTCAATCCGACACCAATCCCAATTTTAGGTTTTAGGAAAATACTTCTTTTAAATAGTTTTCTTAAAATTGGCCACCTTGAAAAATACACATTATAACCAACGTTCACTTGCAAATATTCGACAGATGTCTGGAAGGTATATTTGAAAACACCAGCAATACCAAAAGAATACCCAAAAGCAGCTTCGCTTCCTTTTACTGTCAGGTCTACAAAATCATTTTTGCTTAGGTGCCCTTCGATACGTCCATTAAGAAATAATGAAAAACCGGGCTTTGGCGATCGAAAAGAATTTTCAACAATAATTTTATTTTTAATTGCATTAAATCCATATCCAATCGACAAGCCCGGTTTTAAAACTATTTTTTTTTGTGAAAAAATGTTAGCCTGAATAAAAAGTATCAGAAAAAATATAATAGCCAGTACTCTCATTAACAGGTAAATTAATTAATTCCTTTTTTAATAACCATACATAATATAATGAACGGGATCGGTTGTGAAGTATTGGTAAAAAGGCCAATCAACGTTCTTTATTGAAAACTGGCTATACATTTCATATTGCCGCAAGCTCTTGGCACCCGAGTAAGCCACGTAATGAACTTTCGGCCCGCTTACCCAAGCCAGGCTTCCACCTTCTCCGGGTTGTGATTGTCGTTTGCAACGTTGAACCCACCTGTCTTTATATGATAGATAAAGGCTTGTGTTGTTATCGCTGAACCAAATAAACCCTCTTTTTCTTTGTGCTTTTCCTTCTGCGTGCAACCTGAAATATATAATTGCTTTTTGATAAGTCAACTCTGTTTTAAATCTTACCCGATGGTTTCCTGGATCATAATAATCAACCCTTTTGTCTTTTTTCTTTGGCGCTCCTTTATCATGACAAAAAATAGGAACACTGAATCCTGACATTTCATCAAGATACTTTTTATAAGTTCCTTCACCACTAGCTATCCAATCCAATACATCTAATACATCTTCATCTTCTCCAAATAACATTACATCACTGTCAGGGTAAAGATTATTTGGATCACTGTTTTTTAAAATTTCGTATGCTTCAGGTAAACTTTTTTCTATGGCAAGACCCTTATCATTTACCAAATCAATTTTTATAAGGTAATTTCCTATGTTAACAATGGAGTCATCATTCAAAATCTCTTGCAAATATTCAGGATAAAGATCATCAGGATCTTCATCTGTTGAATCTGGATATGAAGGTGTCATTACCGATGAAACATCCGGAGCACTCATAACCTGTTTATTAATTGAAGCCATATTTCTAAAATGACTTTTACCTAAATTGCCTGATAATATATTCTGACTTTGCAGATCGCCAGCTACGGAAACATAATCTTTGGTAGTCTTGAAATTAAGATAATTATTTTCTATCGAATATTGAGGTGTTAATACAGCATTATTCTGAGGGCCGGTATTAATTTCTTTTTTACATGAGAATAATAGCAATGCAAAAAGAACCAAAAATAATTTTTCTGTTTTCATTTTTATAAGTTTAAAGGTTTAAAATTAAATCGCATGCTGAAATATATAACGTGAGGGCAGGTATTGCCACAGCGTTTAATTACATGCCTGCGATAAAAATGAATATTAGGTATTTTTGGTTGAGCTGATAAGACAAAATGATATTTTCATAGTTAGTAGATGTACGATTGTTGCAACAGAGTAAATTTATAGATTAAGTAATTAATTCGAACCGTTAAAACACCCAAAAATTCTGGTGTTTTAAACATATTTTACTACTCAATTTTCATTACTAAGGTTTGTGGTGCATTAAACGTTGTGTATTGAAAATTTCTTAGTGGCCCTCTGATTATCGAAGTCTCCAAATTAATATTCAATACGCAACGTACAATACTCAATGCTCAACGGTAAAAACAAGAGACCGCTCCTGTTCATGGAGCGGTCTCTTTTCTGGCTTTACTTTATAAACTGTAGCTGTTTTTCAATGGGATCTATAAATTGGTCGTCTTTAGTTTTTTAGGGATTTTAATAGTGAAAGTCAATTCGGTTCCGTTCCGTTTTGCTTTAACCTGGTAAGTTCCTTTTTCATTGTTTTCCTGTAACTGGTCCCTTGCTTCATCTGTATTCTTTACTTTTTCTTCACCGATCTGGGTGATGATATCATCTTTTTTCAAACCTGCCGTGGCTGCGGCTGAGCTATCCTGTACCTCCAGTATTTTTACACCATTTTCATCTTCTGTGTCCTGAATTTTTAATCCTAGTTTTTGGCGGCGTGGGAAACTAAAATTATAATCATTCATAGGTGCAATCTGTCCCTGCAATTCCTGTAGTTCTTCCAGCTGTTTTAAATCTCCTTCCAGTTTTAATTTATCTCCATCTAACACATAGGGCATCGTAAATGTTTTATAAGAACCATCCGGGCCATTGTATGAATAACTTTTGCTAAATGATTCTTTTCTTTCACCCAATATTGCTTTTACTGTTTTTTCTTTTCCATCTCTTTTATAAGTTACCTGCACTTCATCTTTTGGTTTTTTTGAATTCACCGCTTCATACAATGATTGCGGCCCTTCAATTTTTTTGTCTTCGAATTTTGTAATGATATCTCCTTTTTGAAGCCCTGCTTTTCCTGCAGCAGTTTCTTTTGAAACTTCTTCAGTGATCTTTGCACCTTCCTCCGTTTTTTCTGTATTAACGCCGAGGAATGCCCCAGGTTCTTTTTCGTCATTGCTCCAGGACATGCTGCCATTTCCTTCTTCGCCTCCAAAAGCGAACACATCTCCGCGACTATCCCGAACAATTGTTTTTCTCCTGTTTACAGTCACGTCATCGCTCTTATATTCTGAAAGCGGTTTTCCATTGATCGTAATTTTATCTCCGTTTATCTGGACATTGATATTAATATCCTTATCTCCTTTTTTACGAATGACGATTTCATCCGCTTCTTTTTTCTCTTTATCATTCTTTCTTTTTACCATATCATCCTGCGCCATTGATTTATAGCCAAACATGATGAACAACCAGGGAAAAAAAGCAAACATTAATTTTTTCATGATTTAATTTTTTATGTACGAAAGTCTTAGTAGATCAAAACTAATGGTAAAATCTGAAATACGAAACTTTTCGGGGATATTTATTTTTATTTAACAAATGCAAGCTGTTAGCTATAAGCCGTAAGCAATAAGTGCTTTATTTAATTTAAGCAGTTCATAACTTATGGGAACAACTTATCGCTTACGGCTTATAGTTTGCAGCTTGCTTTCTTCACAAAATTTCATAGATGTGCTTATGTATATTCTCAGAAATCTTATCCGTAGGTACATCATTATCATCACCGCCAAACGGGTCTTCAATTTCTTCAGCAATAAGTTCAAGGCTTGCTAAAACATAAAATACAAATGCTACCACAGGTATTACATAATAACCGAGGTTAAAAACATAACCAATGGGCAAACTCATTACATAAAAGAAAATGAATTTTTTAATGAACACGCTGTATGAATAAGGAATGGGTGTATTTTTTATACGCTCACATGCGCCACAGATATCAGTAAACGATTGTAATTCTCCATTCAGGATGATGAGTTGATTACCGTCTATTTTCTTTTCTTCATATAACTTTTGAATATGCTCAAACATTAAACGTGCAATTTGATTGGGTACATGTTTCGTTTTATCAAGTGCATTAAAAATGTGCTCATGTTCTTTTGTTTCAAAAAGAGCGATCCTTGTTTTCTCTGATTTTAAATGATTGTGTAACGCATAGGCATAAGCGGGAATTATCTTCCTGAAAAATGCCCTTTGTTCTTTATCTTCTTTTTTAAGCATTACAGATAATTTCATAGCAAGGTTGCGGCTATTGTTTACCAGCGTACCCCATAATTTTCTTCCTTCCCACCAGCGATCATATGCGGTATTGGTTCTAAAAACCAATAACATTGAAATGGCGAATCCCAACAGCGTATGCATAATAGGAATATTGCGAACAAAACTTTTTTCTGTTAACTTAAAATATTCCATTTCAAGAAATGCTACCAGGCCGGAGTAAATGCAAATGCCAATGAGCAATGGGAATAACTTACGAAAAGTATCTGCCTTATGAAGACGAAATATAAATGTGAACCATTCTTTGGGATTGTAGTTGATCATTCAGGAATTATGAATTAAGAGTTTAGAATTATGAATTATTTGTGGAAGCCAGTTACAATTTATGAAATAGGATGGTTTTAAAATTATAAAAATGTCAGGTCAACGTAAGAACCCGATCCTAAAGTAACAAATTCATAATTCTACATTCATAATTCTACATTCATAATTCTGAATTATTATCGTTTACGGCAATGTACGTTTTAACCGGGCAATCATCCACGATCCCTTCTGAAACATACTTCATTCCTATTTTTTCCAACACTTTTAATGAACCAATATTCTCAATGTGAGCACGGCCTGTAATGATCTTTACATGAAGATTATTAAATCCATATTCAATAGTTTTGGCGGCTGCTTCAGTTGCATATCCAAATCCCCAGGCGGTTTTTATAAAGCGATAACCAAGATCGATCTCGTCAAGTTCAGGCCTGTACTTTAAACCGCACCAGCCAATGAATTCATTATTTTCTTTTATAAAAGTGGCCCAGCGGCCAAGGCCCTTTTCATACTGGGGGAAAATGATCTTTGTCAGGATCTCTTTTGCGTGTGCTTCATCCTGCAGCAGTGGTTCATGCAAATATTTTAAAACTTCGGGATCACTGTTTAATTGTAATAGTAAGCCTGCATCAGCTAATGTGAATTGGCGGAGGAGAAGGCGGGAAGTTTCGAAAATGATGTTCATGAATACAATTTGATGATTTGATAATTTGGAAATTTGATAATTCTTTAGGAAGGTTAGAACTACTTAAATCATTGTTGTCTTCACATTATCAAATTAGCACATTATCAAATCATCAAATCAATTACAACAATCCTTTTACAGCCGTAATTACATCTTTTAGTTTACTTGTATCTGTTCCGCCGGCGGTTGCCAAAGTTGGTTGTCCACCACCGCCGCCATTTATTAATTTACTAACATATTCTTTAATGATCTTTGAGGCATCAATTTTTTTTGCTGCAACAACTGTTTCACTAACGCTTACCGCTACATGTGCTTTACCACCAATGTTTGTACAAAGAACAATCACATGATCGTGTACATGATTTTTAAAATCAAAACATAATTTTTTAAGTGCATCTGCATTTGGAACTTCAATGATCTCGCCAATGAAACTTACATTGTTGATGATCTCATCCTTCTGCATCAATTCATTCCTGATACCGACCAATTGCCTTGCTTCCAAAGATTCAATGCGTTTATTTAATGAAGCATTTTCGGCGATCAGGTTTTCAATCGACTTTATTATTTCTTTCGGATTTCTTAACGTATCACGTACGATACGTATCTCTTCGAATTGCTGATTGATCATATCTTCTGCAGCCTTACCACAAACTGCTTCAATACGCCTAACACCAGCGGCCACAGCACTTTCTGATTTTATTTTAAACAAACCAAGTTCACCCGTACTTCCAACATGTGTACCTCCGCACAATTCAATAGAGTAATCCGGATCCATCATAACAACCCTTACGCTGTCTCCATATTTTTCTCCAAACAAAGCCATGGCACCCAATGCGATCGCTTCCGCTTTACTCATTGATTTGATAACGACAGGAATATTCTCTCTTATCTTTTCATTTACGGTTTGTTCTATGGCAGATAATTCCTGGTCGGTCACTTTTGCAAAATGAGAAAAATCAAAACGCGTATGTTCTTCATTTACCAAACTACCTTTTTGTGCAACATGCTTGCCCAATACCTGGCGCAGTGCAGCATGCATGAGATGGGTAACACTGTGGTGAACAGAAATATTTTTTCTCCTGTAACGATCAACGATAGCCGCAACTTCTCCATTTGGATTCGCAAATATTTTATCAGCAAAATGAATGATAAGGTCATTTTCTTTTTTAGTGTCATTGATTCTTATCTCTTCATTATTGATTTTTAAAATTCCTGTATCGCCAACCTGGCCACCACTTTCTGCATAAAATGGTGTTGATTCTAAAACGATTTGAAATGATTCTTTTCCCTTCCCTTTTACTTTCCTGTATTTGAGAATTTTTGTTTTTGTTTCTAAAGAATCATAACCGATAAAATTATTTTTATTACTATCATTTACAATTTGCCAATCTTCGGTATCCATTGCGGTAGCAGCCCTGCTGCGATTTTTTTGTTCGGACATTTCTTTTTTGAAAGCATCTTCATCAACGGATAAATTATTTTCCTGTGCGATTAACCTGGTTAAATCAATAGGAAATCCAAAAGTATCTAATAACTCAAATGCATCTTCACCCCGAATGCTTTTTGACGTAATAGTTGCAGGTGAATTTATAATATCATCCATTCGTTTTAAACCCTTCTCTAAAGTTCTTAGAAAAGCTTCTTCTTCTTCTTTGATTACTTTGCCAACAAAATCTTCCTGTTGTATCAACTCAGGAAAAACATTTTCAAATTGTTTTGCTATCACGGGTAATAATTGATGAAGCAATGGCTGTTTATAATCCAAATAAGAATAATAATAACGAACTGCTCTTCTTAGGATACGACGTATTACATAACCAGCACCAGTATTCGAAGGCAGTTGTCCATCAGCAATGGTAAAAGAGATTGCTCTTATATGATCAGCAAGCACACGAAAAGCGATTGATTGTTTATCATCGCCAGCAGTATATTTTTTACCAGTTATTTTTTCAGTTGCTTCAATGGTTCCTGTAAAAACATCTGTATCGTAATTGCTTTGTTTGTTTTGTAAAACACGTACAAGCCTTTCATATCCCATTCCTGTATCTACATGTTTTGCAGGCAGGGGTTCCAGTTTAGTAAATTCAATTATCTTTTGTGCTCTTTCTTCTTTTGAAGGATTTACTTCATGTCCGTTCCATTCATCAAATGCTTTTTTGTCGGACCAAATTCTATTGTATTGAATGAATACATTGTTCCAGATTTCAATAACCTGCGGATGATCATTGTTTACCAATGTAGCGCCACTTATTAATTTTTTTTCTTCATCCGTTCTGCAATCAGCATGAATTTCTGTGCATGGTCCGCAAGGTCCTGTATCACCCATTTCCCAGAAATTATCTTTTTTATTACCAAGCAGGATATGATCTTCAGGTACATATTTTTTCCATTCATTCCAGGCTTCCTCATCTTTTGGCAAACCTTCTTTGGCATCACCTTCAAAAACGGTCACGTATAAATGCTCTTTTGGAATTTTATAAACTTCTGTAAGCAGTTCCCAACTCCATGCAATGGCTTCGGTTTTAAAATAATCGCCAAAACTCCAGTTGCCCAGCATTTCAAACATAGTATGATGATAAGTATCTACACCTACTTCTTCCAGGTCATTGTGTTTTCCACTTACACGTAAACATTTTTGTGTATCCGCAATACGGGGAGATGGGGCGGCTTTATTACCCAGGAAATAATCTTTGAACTGGTTCATGCCCGCATTTGTGAATAGTAACGTAGGGTCATTCTTTATTACTATCGGTGCCGATGGTACGATTGTATGTTGTTTTGATCTAAAAAAATCTAAAAACTGTTGCCTTATCTCAGAAGCCTTCATCATGGTTCAATTGTTTATACTGGTTGCTTATTGTTATTTATCGGTTTATATTTGTGTACCCCGGTTTGTTCCGGAACTTTATGGTAAACCTGCAATTTAGCAATTAAGCCTGAGTTTTAAGACCCATTTTGGGTTTTGGTCTATATGAAAAAAATAAAATACTATTATAACACGCATACTTTGCGGTATGAAAAACTGGTTACACCGCTTCGTGTAAAATTGTTACGCTTTTTTGGCTTTCTATCTGCCCTGCTTGTAAGTTCAGCAATCATCATCTATTTATACAATCGTTTTTTTCCAAAACCATCCGATATTGAATCAAACAGGAGATTTGAATTATTGAATGACAATTACAAAACGATCACTACAAAAGTAAAAACACTGCAGGATCAAATGGCGGAGTTGGAGAAAAGGGACAACAAAGTTTACCGTTCTATTTTTGAATCGAATCCTTTACCAGATAGTGCCAGGGCGAAATTGATTGAAAAGCAAAAAGAACTGGATAAAGTAACTGTGATGGACGATAATCTTATTGGTAAAGATATTGCCGACCAGCTTAATAATATCACGGCAAGGATCGCTTACCAGTTTCAAAGCTATGATTCCATTTCAAAGCTGATCAGCAAACAGGATGTAAAACTGGCGAGCATACCTGCCATTCAGCCTGTGAGTAATAAGCAATTGGATCGTATTGCAAGTGGCTTTGGTATGCGTATTGACCCGGTTTATGGAACGCCTAAAATGCACAAGGGGCTTGACTTTACAGCTCCACAGGGAACACCCATTTATGCAACGGGCAATGGAACAGTGAGTGAGGCAGGGTTTTCAGAAGGCGGTTATGGCAATCATGTAGAGATTGATCATGGTTATGGCTATGAAACGGTATATGGCCACATGGTAAAAGTGAAAGTAAGGAGGGGACAAAAGGTAAAACGAGGAGACGTGATCGGTTGGGTGGGAAGTACCGGTAAAAGCACGGGACCGCATTGCCATTACGAGGTTCATATCAATGGAAATGCGGTGGATCCTGTATATTTCTTCTATAACGATTTAAATGCTGAACAGTATGACAGGCTATTAAAAATTGCAGCTACTGGTAGTGCGAAAAGTTTTGATTAATTTTATATAAGTTGTTCTATTCAATTTTTGATTATTGTCAGAAACCCGCTTTCGATGTAAGGACAAAATGCGGAACATAATTTTATACTATGTCACTAAAACAATCAGCCTTCGATTTTGATTTCCCCCAGGAAGAAAATAATCCGGGTACAGGTGAACAGGCTCCAAAATTAAAGCCACCAACCCGGCAAACCAACGAAGTTTCAGAACCGGATAATGAGCCTATCGTCCTGGAAGATGAAGTTGTTTTTAAACCTGTAGCGGAAACAGTTGCCGTTAAAGCAAAAACGCCAAACCCTGGAGATACATTAAAAAAATCTACGCGTGGTCGTATGAAGCTGAGTGATATGAATGCATCGGCTGAATTGATTGAAGTACCAGAAGATAAAATTTTATTTGAGAAAAGATATTATAGTATTGGGGCAGTATCAGATATGTTTAAAGTGAATCAATCACTGATCCGTTTCTGGGAAAATGAATTCACTATTTTAAAGCCAAAGAAAAATGCAAAGGGTGATCGTTTTTTCAGGCCGGAAGATGTGAAAAACCTGAAACTTATTTATCATTTATTAAGAGAAAGAAAATACACCATTGAAGGTGCCAAAGAATTTTTAAAGAAGAGTAAGAATGCTGATAAGAAATTTGAAATGATAGAATCATTGAAAGATCTTAAATCATTTTTATTTGAATTGAAGGCAAATCTTTAAGCCAGATAACACCTATGAAACAATTTTTATTTGTGCTGGTATTTACAATATCAGTCTTTACGAATGTACATGCGCAAACACCTTACACATCTTTCAAAGACGATCAGCAGGTAACTATTCTAAATGGAATAATCAGCAAGTATATTTTGCAGAATGATCCTGTATTTAACTGGTATGCGTCCAACCAAAGCGGTTATACGCCTACAGTAGAATTGATAAATACGCTTGAAGCTGCAAAAGGAAAAGTATCTTTTGTGATCTTTGGCGGAACCTGGTGTGATGATACACAATTCATACTTCCCAGGTTTTTTAAGCTGCAGGAAAAAAGCGGAATACCAGATTCAAGCATCAGTTTTTTTGGCGTTAATCGTGATAAAAAAACATTGGGAAATTTTGCGGATGTGTTTAAGATTAAAAGCGTACCAACGATTATTGTATTGAAAGATGGGAAGGAAGTTGGAAGAGTTGTGGAATATGGAAAAACAGGGAAGTGGGATATAGAGCTTGGGGAGCTTGTTAAATAGCATTACTATTTTTTTAATAGAAAGATAGTTGTATTTGTTCCGTAGGAACAATTCGTGGGTAGAATAAATATCCATTTGGATTAGCGTTCCGTTAGGAACGCATGGTGCAAACAATAGCAGCCAAATAGCACCAAACGTTCCTACGGAACGAAATACAAATCATACATTATTTAGCTACCTACCAAACGTTCGTACGGAACGAAATACAAATCATACATTATTTAGCTACCTACCAAACGTTCCTATGGAACGAAATGCAAATCATACATTATTTAGCTACCTACCAAACGTTCCTATGGAACGAAATACAAATCATACATTATTTAGCTACCTACCAAACGTTCCTATGGAA
>JBDTLP010000098.1:0-19137 GCA_039934735.1 Ferruginibacter sp.
GTAGTTGGAATTGCTGCAAAATCAATAAAAAATTGTAATTCCGGGCAACAAATTTTCTAACGCAAGGGGCAATGTTGAATAGTTTGTGATTAATTAATTTGGAAATTTGAAGATTTGGAAATTTGAAAATGAAAAGCATATTTTCATTGCAATTCTGTCAAATTTTGCCGAATCTCATGCGCACGTTTTCAAATCTTCAAATTTTCAAATTAAATATATATTCGTATGTAGTTGGAATTGCTGCAAAATCAATAAAAAATTGTAATTCCGGGCAACAAATTTGCATTTGAAGGCATCTTTTGTCTATTCATCCATATCCTGTTAACCGTATAAAAAACAAATTATGAAATTATTAAAAAGCCTGGCTGCATTATTGGTCGTTTTTGCCCTCTTTACCCTTAGTTCCTGCCAGAAAGATCTCGATCATTTTGTTCCTGATAATAATAATATTGGCCAGGTTTTAAATCCAACACCTGTACAGGCAACTGTAAGTGGAGTCGTACTCGATCAAAATGACAGTCCCGTTTCCGGCGCAACCGTAAGATCAGGTTCCAATACAACCACTACCGACACCAGGGGTTTATTCAGGTTCAGCAATATAACCATGGATAAATATGCATCTGTTGTAAGTGTTGATGTAAATGGATACTTCAAAGGGATACGTACTTTTTCTGCGATTGAAGGTTCTTCAAATTATATAAAGATCAAACTTACACCGAAGAGCCTCGCAGGTAATGTTGATGCTGCAAGTGGTGGTGCGGTTACGCTTCCTAATAATTCAATTGTGACACTACAAGCAAATAGCGTAGTTGTAAAATCTACCGGGCAGGCTTATACCGGATCTATAAATGTGTATGCTGCTTATATCGATCCTACCTTGAGTGATATTCCGCAAACAATCCCGGGAAGTTTCCAGGCAACAGATGCTAATAATTTCAGGGTATTATTAAACTCTTATGCGATGCTCGCTGTTCAACTGGAAGGACAGTCGGGAGAATTATTACAAATAGCAACAGGTAAAACTGCTAAACTCCGTTTTACTTTACCAACATCATTATCAGCTGCTGCACCCGCAACCATACCACTTTGGTCATTGAATGAAACAGATGGTTTATGGAAAGAAGATGGTACTGCAACAAAAACAGGAAATTATTATGAAGGGGATGTTGCACATTTTTCTTTTTGGAATTGTGATGCCAGCCTCAATTCGATCTATCTTGAAATGACTATACAAACAGCCAATGGCCCACTTACAAATGCACTAGTGAGAATTACCAGGGCCAACGGATATAACAGTAGTTATGGATATACTGATTCCTTAGGCAATGTAAGCGGGCTCGTGCCGAGCAATGAATCATTGCATCTTGAAGTTCTAAGTAATTGTATAGACCAGATTTATTCTCAAAACATAGGTCCATTTTCTCAGGATACAAACCTGGGAACAATAACCGTGGCCACCCCTTCTCAGTTATATACGCTTACCATTTCCGGTAATGCCAATGATTGTAATGGCATGCCCGTTACCGGTGGAAATGCTTATGTATATTGGGAAGGGCAACAAATGATAACACCAATAACTAATGGCAATTTCTCAGTAACGTATACACGCTGTAATGCAAGTACTGCATCTGTTGAAGTAGTAGTTGAAGATCATGCAACACAGCAACAAAGTACTGTATGGACTGGCAGTGCATCATCGGGCATTGTTAATACAGGCCCCTTATCAGCGTGCGGTCTTACAACCAATGAATACATTAATTATAATATCGATGGGGTTAATTATAATTTAGATGTTACTCCTAATTATTTTTTTCAACAACAAATATTAGGAACAACAGCAACGAATTTGGGCGGAATTAATTCAACAGACTCAGTTCATTTAACTATGGACTATGCCAATATTGGAGTCGGCTCTTCCCAGCAATTATATTCTTTTGGTTCCGGCAATATCTCAACAAGCGCTAACAGTACATATGCATTCAATCCAACGGTAAACGTTACTATTTCTGAATTTGGAGCAGTGGGTCAATTCATTTCAGGTTCTTTTCCGCAGACAATTATGACAGTAACCAATGGAACAGTAATAACCACTTATACGATATCGGGATCATTTAGGATACGACGAGCTTATTAAATATTGAAAAATGAATCTTTGAAATGAAGGTTATTTTTAAAGAAATGTTCAATATTCGACGTACAATGATCAATGTTCAAGGATTAAAACAATTAAATCTTTAAATAAAACAAGAGCATAAAAAAGGCCACAGCAATGTGGTCTTTTTATTGGGAAGAAAATGAAATTTTCAAAATTCGACGTAGGATTATGTAGAATAAGCGCATAGCTTTTACTAGCTTTGGTTAGAACTTTAAATTCGTTGCTTTCGCCTCCAAAGCCGGCGGGCTGCGTACCTGCAACGGCGCTCCTTTCCGCCGTTTGAAAAAATATGCTGCGCATTTTTTCAATTCCGACTTCGTCCGAACCCTACGGAAAGATGCGCCTTATGCAGGTACTGATAGAATTCCAAACTCTTTTACATTTGAAACTTAAGCCGGGAAAGAGTTTGCGCTTGTTCTACCTAATCCTATATTCGACGTTCGAAATTCAATGTTCAATGAAATACAATTACCTGCTTTCTTCATTGAGTATTGAATATTTATTTGAAAAACTTCGCATGATAATAGCTCCCAAAAATAAAAATCCCCGGAAGAAATTCAACCGGGGAAGATCTTCAATAAAATTATTTCAAATTACAAATTATCAACCTGGCTTTTTAATGCTGATTGTACCGCAGCAGGAAGATTAGAAAGTAAATGAATATTATTTCCCGTTGCCTGTATTTGTGCTTCTATATCATTAACAGAAACCCTGAAATTTTTCCAGTTAGCCCCAATGCCAATAGCATTATCATTTGGCATAATTACAGAGATCACTCTTGTATTATTATCTACTCTCGAAAGATCATTGTTTCCATTAGATAAAACAACAACTACTTTCCAGCAATAAGCTGGTACAGCAATATGTCCATTATCAATATCATTAAGTAACCCATTATTACCTGTGCCGCCAACACCATACGAGCCACAAATTACATATACCTCTTTACCGCTTGATGTAACCAGCGTATGGCAATAATCTTCCATGTTGGCCCATGGACCCTGGTTCAAATTGGCCGCCTGCGGAATGATATTGGTCATTAAAAAAGTTGACGAATTTGCAGGTATTGATGAAGTACGGTCATTTGATGGGCAAGAATGGCCACGATCAAATCCTGATCCTGTATAACTTTCATTGGCAACATGATACCAGGACGCAGGCAATGCTTCATCAGGACGAAAATCATCCTGTCTTGGTGTTGATCCAAAATCAGCTGGTTGATTGTGCCAGCTTACCCACCTTGGTATTCTTATATCACTGTTGTATGCCAAAGAATAATATGTTTTATCCATGTAATAATTGTAGATATCAAGAATAGATGGAGTTGCATCCGTTGGATTTCCCATCAGGATATTATTATCATCTGCAAAGTTTGGAGGCAATGGGCCCGAAGTCAAAATAGCTTCTACATCATCAATATTCAAACGGGCAGAGCCACCCGAAACTTTACGAATAGAAAATCTTGCTTTGGCAACTGCATTTACAACAATCGTATCATTTTGTAGTGTAGAAGAACTGGTTGTTATACTGTTTCCCATTTGTGAATAAGAATAACCTCCATTAAATGATGCCCACAATTGCCAGGTACTCGGTCCGTCAGTAGCATAAGTAGCACTTGCAATAGCTACCCTGTACACGCCATTTACAATATCAAAATTCATGGTAAGTTTTCCATTTTCCTGGATGCGTGCACTCTTAGCACCATTCTTTCTATCATCTGCTGTATTACCGATCACAGCATTGTCAAAACTCCATTTCCCTGTTGAAAGTGTAATGGTAGAGGTTGCATAATCTGCTTTTGAACCTGATTCAAAAGTTTCCTTTGCAGGTGATTGAATTGGAGTGGAGGTAGTATCTGTTACTGGTGTAATGATTGGGGTAGTTCCATCGCTGCCACCAGATTTACCGCAGCCGGTAATTATAAATACAGCCATAACAATAATGTATAGCCCTGAATAGATGTTCTTCCTCATTTTTTAAAAGAAATAAAAGTTATTAAATTAAGATGCATTTATATGGCAGCTTTTTCGGGACGAAAAGATCACGCAAGGTAGCAAAACAAAGCCGGTTTTCCGTGTTATTAAGCATTTGTTTATCCAGATATATTGAATATGCGGATCACTTTTACAAACCGTGTTACAAAATATTCTGACATGCCCGATATCATTACGCCCTTTCCCCCTCCCGAGGCTGAATGAATGAATGTTATTTTTTTATTATTGTTGCTGGTTATGATGCCCATATGCCCCACGACGCCGCTGCTTTCATCACTGCCTGTAAACAAAATAATATCTCCCGGCCTGCAATCTTTCATGGAGACTTCTTTACCTGCATTGGTGAAATCTGACGAGGTACGCGGAACATTAATTTTAAAATGTGTAAAAACATAGCTGATAAAACCTGAACAATCGAACCCCTTTTTTATATCAGTAGAACCATATTTATAGGGAACACCCTGCAATGATTCTGCAAACACAACCAATTCATCAGGAGAAATATTTTTTGTATCAATGGTTCTTGTTGCGACTTTATTTTTAATAACAACCCTGCTCCTGATCTCTGTATCATTATTGGGATTTGCATGTACAGCTTTGCGTGAGCTGCTGCAACTTTGCAGGCATACAAAAAATGAAATGGTGAGAATGAGGTAAAGTGTTTTCATTGGATAAAATTAAAGTGAAATTTTATAGTTGTTCTTTTTTAATTGCCGCTGATTCACTGATTTTAAAAAAAACAAATTAATAATCAGTGAATCAGTGGCAATGTTCTCACAATCTTTCAATACTCAAAATATCTATTTTCCTTTCAAACATTTCTCCATAACTATTTTGACTTTGTATTTTCCGTACCACTTTCATTCCTTTAACTACAGTTCCAAAAGCTGCAAAGCCTTGTCCATCGGTGCTTCCACTACGCCCATAATCCAATGGTGATTGATCACCAATGCAAATAAAAAATTCTGTTGTAGCAGTTCCTGCGCCCAGGCTCGCAAATGAAACGGTGCCGTCTACATGCGACAAACCTGTTTGTTTTGTTGATTCATGTGGGATAGGTTTTACTTTCCCCACCATGTCACTATGAGAACGATAAATACCGCCTTGTATAATGCCTGTATTAAAATCATTGGGTAATTGATCTGCTTTTATTACCCGGTAAAATGCGCAATTCTTATAATAACCTGAATCAACATAAGATAAGAAAGCCGCTACTGTTTTTGGCGCTTTGTCAGGAAATAATTCCAACTCTATATCGCCCATTGATGTATTAATGATTACATGTGGATTTTCATATTTTGGTTTACAACTGGAAAATAGTGCCAACGAGATAATGAGAACAATTAATTTATTCATGATACGAATTTAGCATTGTGAATTCAGAATTATGAATTTGAGTTTATTAAGCAGATAGTTGTTATTATGAAAAATAATCAGGTAATTAAAAAAAAGACGATGAATTATTTTATGTAAGCTTTCTAAATTTTGTTCCGATATAATCAAGAAAGTCTGGCTCTAGTCCCTGTTGACGAATCATCGTTTGCATCTGTGCCCTGTGATGTATGGAATGATAATTTAATTGCAATGCAATATCCATAGGAGTTGCTGCATAGATGCCGCCGTCGAATCCTATGAAAGTAACTTCTGTTGATATGGCTTCTTCTGTGGTTTCATCAATATATTTCAACCAAATGTCAAGGCTCTTTTCCCATTCACTTTCCAATGCTTCAAGATCATAAACGGGTTCCCACCAACTCATTGCTGTTGCTCCGTCATCCTGCTTTATTCTTGCCATCCATTTATATTGACAATTAGCAAGATGGCTGAATAATTTTATACACTCTTTTTTATCAGGAAGCAACTTTATTTTTTCAAGCAATCTTTTATTAGCGGTGCTATTGAAATTGAAAGTATTTATTAAGTAGGTTTTCATTTTCATACTGTGAATTGTCAATGGTGAATGGTGAAATCTTAGTCGCTTATAATTATCTTGCAGCGTTAAAAACTTTAATTCTTAATTCTTAATTCTTAATTCTTAATTCTTAATTCTTAATTCTTAATTCCAGAATTTAGAATTCGTAACGCCGTCCTATACATCACTTCCGTTCCCAAAGCAAGATCCTCATACGATGAATATTCCAATGGATTATGGCTGATACCATCTTTACTTCTTATAAAGATCATTGCATAGTCACACACATAAGAAAGCGTAAGTGCATCATGAAAAGGGCCACTCATTAATTCTGGCGCATCAAGGTCCAGTGTTTTACATTCTTCGTGAATGATCTTTTTTATCCAGTCTGCACAATAACGGGGAGCACTGTTTGTATCTTCAGAAATGCTGTAAGTAAGCTGGTGCTTTTTAGTAATGCTTTCAATTTTATCCATGAGTTGCTTTTCATAACGGTTACGCCTGTCCAGGTCAATATCCCTCAGGTCAATTGTAAAAACAACTTCTTCAGCAATGATATTCCTGCTTGCAGGAAAAACATTCATGGTTCCAACTGTAGCAACGGTAGGATTACCTGGAACCTGTGTTGCGATCTCGTTCAATGCAACTGTAATTTCTGCTGCACCCAGCAATGCATCTTTGCGCAAAGGCATTGGAACAGAACCTGCATGTCCTGCCATGCCCTTAAGCTTTACCGTTAGCCACAACGGGCCCGATATTCCTGAAACAACACCAATCGGTTTGTTTCCAATATCAAGCACGGGACCTTGTTCAATATGTAATTCAAGAAAACAAAAAATGCTGCCGGGTTTATATTCTGATTCTTTAAATTTTGCAGGGTTACAACCAAAATCGAGCAATGCCTGTCTCCTTGTAATACCATCTTTGTCGGTACGTTCCAATTCACCTTCTTCCAACTTTCCTAAAATACCACGTGACCCAAACAGCCCTTTGTTGAAGCGCCAACCTTCTTCATCTGCAAAGGAAATCACTTCAATACTTCGTGCAGGTTTTATACTATTCTCTGATAATGTTTTTACAACTTCTAACGCACACAACACGCCTGCCACACCATCAAAGCGGCCGCCATAAGGTTGTGAATCAAGGTGAGAGCCCATCATCAAAACAGGCAATGCCGCATCTGTTCCTTCAAGCCTGCCAATAAGGTTTCCGAAATCATCGATACGGGTAGTCATACCTGCATCCTTCATCCAGGAAGCTGCTAATTCAAATCCTTCTTTTTCAAGTGGCGTTAAAGTGGGACGACAGGTTCCTGTTTCGCCAATCTTTCCAATAAGGCTCATCGCTTCAAAATGCTGTTGTAGCCGGTTTGCATTAATTTTCAACATGAATATTTTTCGTAAATATATTAAAATGATTGAGGTTTGAAGCCCTGCCAATTCATTATATTTACAATCCTTAAAAAAAATTCCTATGAGGTTTCGCCTTTTACTGTTGATGAGTTTTATTTTTTGTAAAACCAGTTTTGCCCAGTCGGATAATACCAACATGCATGAGCACGAAAAGTGTAGCCATGCTTTCCTTACTTCACGAGTTGATAATCCATCTTACTATCAATATCCTTCCATGGATAAATATGATGTAAAATACCTCAAGCTTAATCTAAGCGTGGAAGCAGGCAGTTCATTTATTGCCGGCACTGCATTAACGGTTGCAAAAGTTTTACAGCCACTTGATTCTTTCAATATTGAATTAAGGAATAACATGAATGTAGATTCTGTTTATATAAATGGAGTGAGAAAAAATTTCACGAGAGGAGTTGATTATATATTCGTTCCGCTAAGTCCTGCTTTACCAACCGGCGCAACTGTATCTGCTATGATCTATTACAATGGAACTGCTACCAATAATGTAGGTGTGTTCGCAGGAACAAGCTCAAGTAACGGGTTGGTTTACACAGCTACGCTTTCTGAAAGTTACCAGGCAAGAGAGTGGTTCCCGGCCAAACAAATCTTAAAAGATAAAATTGATTCTGCAGATATATGGATTACAACTACTGCTCCAAACAAAGTTGGTTCAAATGGAGTGCTGGTAGCCGTAGTAGATAGCCCCAATAACAAAAAACAATATCAGTGGAAATCACGACACGTAATGAGTTATTATATGCCGAGTTTTTCTGTAGGCAATTATATGGAATACATCAATTATGCAAAGCCACTGGCAATGGCTCCTGATTCCATCATGATTCTACATTATATTGTTGACGATGATACTTATTTTAATTCAGTGCAGGCAAATCTTGATAAGACGCCTTCTTTTATAGAAAAATACAGTGAGCTTTTTGGCTTGTATCCATTTAGCGATGAAAAGTATGGACACTGCCAGGCAAATATTGGCGGTGGTATGGAACACCAGACCATGACTACCGCTAGTAGTTTTGGCTCCACCCTTATTGCGCATGAACTTGGCCACCAGTGGTGGGGCGATCATGTAACCTGTGCTACCTGGAATCATATATGGCTTAATGAAGGATTCGCAAGCTATTGTGAATACCTGGCGATTGAAAAATTACCTGCTTTATTTCCTACTACTACCGCTCCTGCATACATGCTGGATATTCATAACAATGTAATGAGCCAACCGACAGGAAGTGTATATGTTCCCGATGCTTCTATATTTGATGAGAACAGGATATTCAGTGGCAGGCTTAGTTATAATAAAGGTTCAGCCATCATTCACACCCTTCGTTTTGAAATGGAAGATGATAATTTATTTTTTCAAACGCTGCAAAATTACCAGCAGCAATTTAAAGATTCAGTTGCCACTGCAGATGATTTTAAACATGTAGCTGAAACAACAAGCGGTAAAGATTTTACAGATTTTTTTAACCAATGGTATTATGGTGAAGGATATCCAACTTTCAATATGGTATTCACCATGCAGGGAACAGATAGTATCATTTTACAGGTTAGCCAAACAGTAAGTGCTCCTGATGTTACGCCATTCTTTAAAGGTTTGTATGAATTTAAAATTACATCTGCACAAGGTGATACTACAGTAAAAGCATATGTTACTTACAATACCCAGGAGTTTAAATTTAAATACAACAAAGTTCCAAATGGCATCGTCGTGGATCCAAATAATTGGGTAATAAACAAAGTAGGGACAATTATCAATGGAGGAACAATACTTCCAATAGAACTTATAAGCTTTGAAGGCAATGCGGCTAATTGCAATGCTAATTTGAAATGGAAGACAAACAATGAACAACACCGCAAACAATACGATGTTGAGTACAGCACTGATGGTATCAATTTCTCAGCAGTAACCTCAGTCAACAGCAATAAAAGCAATACAGAATCATTGTATCAGTACAGCTATGCATTGGGATCAAACACAAATTATTTTTTCAGGCTTAAAGTAATTAATGATGATGGAAGTTCATTTTACAGTGAGGTAATCAGTCTTACAAAACAATGTACTGGTTCTTTTTCTTTAAACATATCTCCCAACCCGGTTTCAGAAAATTTGTATGTGACAATCATGCAACCTCTTGCCGGCAATACAACCATCAGGATTATTAATGCTGCAGGTGCTCTTGTTTATAAAGAAATAAAAAATCTACATGCAGGTGAAAATAAATTTCCATTGAGCTTAACTAAAAAACTTTCAAAGGGAATTTATATTTTGAAAGCAGAGAATGAGCATGTAGTGATTGTAAAGAAATTTGTAAAAGATTAATAAAATATAGATATTTTAGCAGTAAGTTTTTATTCCCCATGGTCGGTGTCCCACCGACCATTTATTTTGCCACTGATTCACTGATTGATTTTTTTGTAGCTTAGTAGTATGCGGAAAATACAACATGGCTTTGCAGGATTTTTTATTGGGGCATTCATTGGTTTGTTGCTGGGATTAATTGAAAGTCGCATGATAAATGCTGAAAAACATTCAGCATTATTATTTATAATAATTGCGCTTACGATTATCACTTGCGGAATTATCGGAATTACACAAGGACATAGAATAGAAAGAAATACGAGGATAAAAAAATAAAACTCCGCGAAACTCAAAATTAAAACTCCTTAAACTCTGTGGCAAAAATGAAAGCTTTAAAGAATTGAAATTTTTATTTTTACCACAGAGTCAAAGGAGTTAAATAGCAAAGAGTTAAAAGAGTTTAATGATCATTCAATGGCAATCCTTGCGCCTGCCATTGTTTCCAGTTAATATATTCAGGAGCTACTCTATGTTCTTCCATCGTGATACAATCTGTAACAGGGCACATCAGTTTACATAAATTACAACCAACACATTCTTCTTCTTTAATTGTATATGTATTGTAAGGATTTCCTGGCGTTAATTCGATCGATTGATGCGAAGTATCTTCACAGGCAATATAACAAAGACCACAGTGAATACATTTATCCTGGTCGATCTTTGCAATAACATGAAAATTAATATCAAGGTCTTCCCAATGCGTAATAGTGTCAACAGATTTACCAATGAAGTCATCTAATTTTTTAAATCCTTTGTCATCCATCCAGTTGTTAAGCCCTTCGCACATATCTTCTACAATGCGGAAACCATGTTTCATTGCCGCCGTACACACCTGCACGTTAGATGCGCCAAGCAACATAAATTCAACAGCATCTTTCCAGGTGCTAATACCGCCAATGCCAGATACAGGAACTTTTTTTGTAAGCGCATCCTGAGCAATGGTTGTTAAAAATTTCAATGCAATTGGTTTTACCGCAGGACCGCAATAACCACCAAAAACAGATTTTCCTCCAACATAGGGATTAGGAACAAGTGTATTTAAATCCACGCCTGTTACTGATTGAATCGTATTGATCAATGACAATGCATTTGTTCCGGCTTCCACAACTGCTCTTCCTGCAGGTACAACAGAATGTACATTGGGTGTAAGTTTTGTTATTACAGGAATCGTTGCTTTTTCCATTACCCATTCAACAACCATTCTTGCAATTTCAGGATCTTGTCCCACAGCCGCACCCATGCCTCTTTCAGTCATTCCATGTGGACAACCAAAATTTAATTCAAATCCATGTGCACCACAGTCTTCAACTTTTTTAATCAGTTCATGCCAGCTATTTTTATCATTATCTGCCATCAATGAAACAATCATCGCACGATCTGGAAATAATTTTACACACTCTTCAATTTCTTTCAGATTAATTTCTAATGGGCGATCACTGATGAGCTCAATATTATTAAAGCCCATCACTTTATGTCCACCATAATCAACAGCGGAATATCTTGAAGAAACATTCTTCACCTGCGAGCCAAGTGTTTTCCAGACAACACCACCCCAGCCTGCTTCGAATGCACGGAGTACATTTATTTTTTTATCAGTTGGAGGTGCACTCGCTAACCAGAAAGGATTAGGAGATTTTATTCCCAAAAAGTTTGAACTAATGTCTGCCATAAAAGTTATTTTTTGCCACGAATACACGAATAAAATACAATTTTTAATAGAGAATTCTTTTATAATCTAACTTACCTCTAGCAAAATTTACTATTAAAGTAAGTTTTTTATCAGAAACTTTTAAATAATTAACTGCCTGGGATATATGTTCATCCACAATTTCTTTAACACATTTTATTACTAAAATGATTTTATCATAAACAACAAAATCAGCATAAAATTTATGTCTTAACACATTGCCTTTATATTAAACTATATATTCTTTTTCCCGCTCAAAAGAAATGTTATTATCATTAAACTCTAATTCAAGTGCATCCTTATAAACAATTTCAGAAAATCCATGCCCAAGCTGATTGTAAACCTCCATACACAATCCAATAATAATATATGATTCATCCTTATAAACTATTTCACTCATCTATCATACTTTTCGAAAATGAAAAAATTATTCGTGAATTCGTGGCAAAATAAATTCAAGTATTGCCGAAGCGCCATCCTTCCCTGCCTGCACAGCATCAACAACTTCTTTGCCACCGTTGACACAATCACCACCTGCAAAAACTCCAGTAATATTCGTTGTACAATTTTTATCAATAATTACTTTCCCATATTTATTATCAATGCCATTTGTTTTCACCAATGATTCAAAAGGTTCTTGTCCTGCAGCTTTGATCACCATATCAACATCAATGATAAATTCTTCTCCTGTAGGAACTGGTGAACGACGGCCACTTCCATCTGGTTCTCCTAATTTCATTACTTCCCCTTTCAAAGCAGTTACTTTACCATTTACACCCATTGCTTCTTTTGGTGCAGCAAGCCACATAATATTACAACCATCAAGCATGGCAATTTCAAGTTCAACTTCGGTGCAAGGCATTTCATCTTTTGTACGTCTATACAACATCGTTACTTCTGATGCCCCTAATCTTTTTGCCTGTGTTGCTGCATCAATAGCAGTCATGCCCATTCCTATTACAGCAACTTTATCACCAACAGGCACTTTATCATAACCTTTATTTCGGATATCATAAATAAAATTGATTGCATCAACCATGCCCTCTAAATTTTCACCGGGAATATTCAGTTGCCTTGCTAATCCAACTCCAAATCCTAAATAAACAGCATCGTATTTTTTATGCAATTCTTCCAGTGTAATATCTTTTCCAAGTTCTTTACCATATTTAATATCAATGCCTCCTATTGAAGTAATATAATCAACTTCATCTTTACAAAACTGAGGCGTTACTTTATACGCTGCAATTCCATAGGTCATTAATCCGCCACCCAATTTTTCTTTTTCATAAATAGTTACGTCAACACCCTCACGGCTCAATACATGTGCACAACTTAATCCGGCAGGACCAGCACCAACGATGGCAACTTTTTTCCCATTGCTTTCTTTACGCTTAAACAACTGCCATTTTTTCTCCATGGCTATTTCTGTACTATAACGTTGCAATTTAGCAATGGGAATCGGCGGCTCATCCATCAAATTAAATACACAACTGCCTTCACATAATTTTTCTACAGGGCAAACCTTACTACAACCTGCACCCATCACATTTGATAAAAAAATTGTGTGGGCACTTCCTTTAATATTATCTGTCGTGATCTGCTTGATAAATTTTGGAACATTGATACTTGTCGGACAAGCTTTGATACAAGGTGCATCATAGCAAAACAAACAACGGTTTGCTTCCACCAATGCAGCTCCATGTGTTTCGAAAGGAGGATGAATGTCGGTGAAGTTTTGTTCGTACTGGTCGGTCGTTAAGCGATTGTTTTTTATTGACATTTGAATGAATTGAGAATTATGAATTAAGAATTATGAATGTGTGCTTTATTAATTCTGCATTCATAATTCTTAATTCTAAATTTATTTACAGTTCTACAATTTTATTATAAGTCTCCGGTCTTCTATCACGGAAAAATTGCCATTTGTTTCTTACTTCTTCAATCAGATCAAGATCAAATTCAGCAACAAGTAATTCATCTTTATCTTCGGATGCACAGGCAAATATTTGTCCCAATGGATTTACAAAATAAGAAGTGCCGTAAAATTTTCCAAGATTCCATGGAGCTTCTGTTCCTACACGATTTATGCATCCCATAAAATATCCATTGGCAACTGCATGTGCAGGTTGTTCCAGTTTCCATAAATACTGCGATTGTCCGACAGTGGTAGCAGATGGATTGTAAACGATCTCTGCACCATTCAAACCCAAACATCTTGCGCCATCAGGAAAATGACGATCATAACAAATGTACACACCTACTTTTGCATACTTCGTTTGAAACACAGGATAGCCAAGGTTTCCAGGTTTAAAGAAAAACTTTTCCCAAAAACCTCCCGTATGTGGAATATGATTTTTTCTATACTTCCCTAAATAAGTTCCATCAGCGTCAATGACTGCTGCAGTGTTGTACAACACACCAGCCTGTTCTTTTTCATAAACAGGAACGATGATCACCATATTGTATTTTTTTGCATAAGCGGCTATGCGTTCTGTTGTTGGGCCTGGAACTGTTTCTGCAGAATCGTACCATGCTTTATCCTGCCCCGGGCAGAAATAGGGCGTATTAAAAATTTCCTGGAAACACAATATTTGTACGCCTTGTTTTCCTGCTTCTTCAATTAATGGAATATGTTTTTGAACCATTGCTTCCATGATCTCGGCGATGGTTCCTTCGCCTTCTGTTTTTGGAAGACTAACTTGTATCAATCCTGATTTAATAATTCGTGGCATGAGAAGAGTTTAGAATTATGAATTATGAGTTTGTTTATAATACTTGTAACCATTCTATAATATCGATCTTGTTCGCCATCTCTTTGGTTTCTCTCCCCTTCGGGGAGGATAGGAGGGGCTTTTATATCGTTTGAGATACTTTATTTCGTTTAATGAACTTGCCATATCCTTTTTCTAAAAGGCATTCATTATTATCAATCGCTACTTGTCCTCTTAATAAAACTGTTTTTACTTTTCCTGTAACTTTCCATCCTTCGTAACCGCTGTAATCTACATTCATATGATGTGATTTTGCAGATAAAGTATGTTCTTCATTTGGATCAAAGATCACAATATCTGCATCACTTCCAACAGCAATGGTTCCTTTCTGCGGAAACATACCGAATATTTTTGCAGGATTGGTACAGGCGACTTCTACATATTTATTCAATGTAATTTTTCCTTTATTAACACCTTCACTAAATAATAATTCCATCCTGTTTTCTATTGCAGGATGTCCATTGGGTATTTTTGAAAAATCATCTTTACCCATTAATTTTTGTTCCCACATGAAAGGACAATGATCTGTTGCAACAACATTTACCAATCCCTGGTTGATACCGGCCCATAATGTTTCCTGGTCCTTCTTTTCACGAAGTGGCGGACTCATCACCCATTTTGCTCCTTCAAAATCTTGTTCATATAAAGAAGCGTCAAGAATTAAATATTGAATGCAGGTTTCAACAAATACTTTTTGATTTCTTCTTGTTGCATTGCGAACTGCATTCAAGGCACCTTCGCAAGTGAGATGAACAATGTACCCAGGACAACCGGTAAAGTTTGTCATATCAACAAAACGTTCGCTCGCTTCTGCTTCTGTAACTTCTGGTTGAGAGAGATAATGATATAGCGGTGATAATTTCCCTTCGCCCCTATGCTTCTGCGTAAGGTAATCGATCATATCTCCATTGGTTGCATGTACATTGATGAGGCCACCATGTTTTTTTACTTCTTCCATCAGGCCGATCATTTGACGATCATCAATCATCAATGCACCTTTATATGCCATGAATGTTTTAAAAGAAGTGATGCCTTCTGTTTCAATAAAATCTTTTACTTCTTTTTTTGTATCATCATTAAAGTCTGTAACGGCCATGTGAAAACTATAATCACCCACACAACTATTGTCTGAACGTGATTTCCATTCTTCCAATGCAGCATGCAAAGAGTTGCCTTGCTTTTGTAAAATAAAATCGATCACCATGGTTGTGCCGCCATACAATGCAGCTCTTGTTCCAGTTTCATAATTATCGCTCGAATAAGTTCCCATAAATGGCATATCAAGATGCACGTGCGGATCAATACCACCCGGCATTACAATTTTACCAGTTGCATCAATTTCTTTATCAGCTTTTACATCTAAATTTTTTCCGATAGCCGCAATGCTTTCGCCTTGAATAAAAATATCAGCAACATAATCATCGGTTGCTGTAATGACTCGTCCGTTTTTAATTAATACACTCATTTTAAAAGTTTAAAGTTTAGAGTTAGGAGTTTAGAGTCGCTATTAAAATTTAGAGTCTTAAAGTTTTACTAACAAACTCATAACTCTAAACTTATAACTCTAAACTCGTTTTCCCTTCATTAATAAAAGATACAAAATTCCACTTACTGTAAATCCAACAAACCAGGCATAATGATACAAATGAGAAATCCATTGGGGGAATACAGTAGGGGAAATTAATTTTACCTGTAATAAAAAACCAGGCACATTTGGCAATATTCCAACCAGCAATGCGATCATCGCTGCAGAATTAAAGCCATTTTTGTATTTATAAGATCCATTGGGATCATAGAGATCATTTAAGATCAATTCTTTTTTTCTTATAAAAAAATAATCAACGATCATAATTCCTCCAACAGGACCGAGCAAACTTGAATAAGCAATGAGCCATGTAAAAATATATCCATTGGGATCAGCCATTAATTTCCATGGAAAGATGAGTACACCAATTATACCAGTGATATAACCACCCATACGAAAATTTATTTTCTTGGGAGAAAGATTTGAAAAATCATTAGCAGGACTCACAATATTCGCTGCAATATTTGTTGCTAATGTTGAAATAATAATTCCAATCATTGCGAAGGTTACAACAATTTTACTTTCAAATTTCCCGGCAAGTTGCACAGGATCCCATTCAGGGCTTCCATAAATAATGGCAGAAGCAGAAGTAACAACTACACCAACAAAAGCAAACAAAGTCATTGATGGTGGAAGGCCAATCACTTGTCCTTTGAGTTGTGCTTTCTGACTTTTTGCGTATCGTGTAAAATCAGGAATGTTTAAAGAGAGTGTTGCCCAAAAACCAACAACTGCTGTGAGTGCTGGAAAAAAGAATTTAAAGAATGAATCGTTGTTGGGAAATTTTGAAGGCTGATTTAAAATTGGCCCTAACCCTTTTGCAGCTATAACGGCCCAACAAAATAAAGCGATTGCTGCCAATGGTAAGAATATGGCTTTGAACACCAATAATTTTCGGATACTTTCTACGCCTTTATAAACAATGAACATATTAAGTAACCAGAAGATCACAAAACATTCTAATGCCAATGTTTGTGGAAAGAGTGAAGTATTATCAATCGCATGGATTGCCGGGTTCCATGCCCTTATTAAATTATACAATGAAGCTCCACCGATCCAGGTTTGAATACCAAACCAACCACATGCAACAACTGCACGCAACATCGCCGGAATATTTGCGCCACTTGTTCCAAAACTTGCTCTTGCTAAAACAGGAAATGGAATACCAAACTTCGCTCCTGCGTGACCGTTAAGTAACATTGGAACAAGTACAATTGCATTTCCAATGAATATAGTGAGTACTGCCTGCCACCAACTCATTCCTTCATTGATCATAGAACTAGCCATAGTATAAGTTGGAATACAAAGGCTCATACTAATCCATAAAGCTGCATAGTTCCATGTACCCCAGGTGCGTTTGTTTTGGGGAACAGGAGCCAGATCTTCATTGTACAAAGAAGAGTTCAGTTGTTCTGGTGAAAGCATGGTATAATTTGGTAATGAGTTAATTTGGTAATTTGGTAATGAAAGCATTATTTCAGCTCAACGTTTTTCATTTCCAAATTTCCAAATCTCCAAATTAGTTAATTGATTGTTTCCAAATCTGCTATTTTGATCGCTTCGCTTATTATTGCTAATCCTTCGTCAATCTGTTCTTTCGTTACACAAAGTGGCGGAGCAATAAAAATAAATCCCCAGCGAACAAATGTGTACATACCGAGTTCTTTTATTTTCGCAGCGACCTTGTTCATCACAACCATTTCATCGGGTTTTGCATTGAAAGGTGCCATTGGTTCTTTTGTATTGCGGTTCTTTACCAGTTCAATACAACCCAGTAATCCTGTAGTTCTGAAATTTCCTATTGATGGATGTATTTCTTTTAATTTTTCAACACGTTCTTCAATATACTTACCCATGGCTGCGGCATTTTCAATAAGCCTGTCGTCTTCGTATATTTTCAATGTTTCCAATGCAGCGGCGCAACTTACCGGGTGTGCAGAATAAGTAAGGCCAAGCGCTAACATATTGTCGTCATATTTTGCAGCGATCTTATCTGACACCATCAAACAACCAAAAGGTAAATATCCACAGGTTAATCCTTTTGCCATGGCGATCATATCAGGAACGATACCATGATTTTCAAAACCAAACCATTTACCGGTACGGCCAAAGCCACTCATTACTTCATCAATGATCAAAAGAATACCATGCTTATTACAAATTTCCCTTACTGCTTTTAAATAACCTTTTGGATATTGAAAGCAACCGGATGATCCTGATTCGCCTTCCAACAAAATAGCGGCGATGGTTGCCGGCCCTTCATAAGCGATCATGCGTTCCAGTTGGGCAACTGATTCTTTGAGTAAATTTTCTTCTCCATATTCCCAGCGATACGCATAAGGAAGATCGAAATGAACAAAGTTTGGTGCCTGCTGTGCATCAACCGGTATCCTGCGTGGATCACCACTGGCAGACATTGCTCCGATAGAAGCACCGTGATAAGATTGATAACGGCTTAATATTTTATGCCTTCCTGTATATAAACGTGCAAGCTTAATTCCATTCTCAATAGAAGTTGCACCGCATAAAGTAAAGAATGATTTGTTTAAATCACCTGGACAAATCTCAGCCAATTTTTTTCCCAGTTCACCACGCACTTTTGTAACACAACTTGGCGTAACATAACTTACTTCACGCATTTGCCTTACAACTGCATCTGTTATACGCTGATCACCATGACCAATATTTACGTTCATCAATCCAGATGAAAAATCAATATAACGTTTATCGTCATAATCATATAAATAAACACCTTCAGCATATTTAACAGCAATCGGCGCAATACCTTTTTGTTTGCTCCAGCTGAATAAGGTGTAATCGAGATTGTTTTGAATGATCTCGGTGGCTTCTGATAAGGTTTTTGTTTGTGACACGTTGTAGAATTAAGAATTAAGAATTATGAATTATGAATTATGAATTAAGGGGGTTCATCAGGATGCGAATTAGAATCTCAAATTGCGAATGTATTCATTCATAATTCTTAATTCATAATTCTACATTTTTTAGCTCATCCAGTTTACACCTGCTTCCGCATTCCATTTAGTTGTAGATTTTTTCAGCTTGGTCCAAAATTCGATTGAACTTTTTCCAGTAATATCTCCCACACCAAATTTACTTTCATTCCAGCCACCAAAAGAAAATGGTTCTCTTGGTACGGGAACGCCAACATTTACGCCGATCATCCCTGCACTGGCTTTCTCAATGATATATCTTGCCATACCGCCATTTTGTGTAAACACGCTTGCTGCATTTC
>JBDTLP010000099.1:0-18810 GCA_039934735.1 Ferruginibacter sp.
GTGAATTACCTCAACCTTGCCAAGGAGATACTGCAGAAGAATAATATGACGAAGATTAAACAGGAAGACAAGATAATTAATTGATTTGATGATTTGATAATTTGATAATGCAAAGAGCATTTAATCATCAAATTAACAAATCATCAAATTATCAAATTGAACGACATGAGTACTCAAAAAAAAGACGCCCTCGGAAAAGGAATAAGAAGTTTACTGCAAAATATTGATGCCGATCTTAAAACAACATCGGGCAATTTAAAGTCAGAGATCATTGAAAGATCTACAGGTGTTTTGAATGTATCGCTTGAGCAGATAGAAACAAACCCCAACCAGCCCAGAAAAGATTTTGATGAAACTGCATTGAGTGAACTTGCTGCTTCTATTAAGATGCATGGTATTATTCAGCCACTCACGGTTTCGGCTATTGGTAATGGTAAGTACCGCCTGGTTGCTGGTGAAAGAAGATACAGGGCCGCAAAAATTGCAGGGTTAAAAGATGTACCAGTTTATGTAAGACAAACAACTGAAGACAGCCTGCTTGAACTTGCATTGCTGGAAAATCTTCAACGTGAAAATTTAAATGCCATAGAGATTGCACTCAGTTACAAAAGACTGATGGATGAGCTTGATTATACACAGGAACAGGTAGCAGAACGCATGGGCAAAGAAAGAAGCACTGTTACCAATTATATTCGTTTATTAAAATTACCTCCCGACATTCAAATTGCAGTACGCAACGGCGTTATATCAATGGGCCATGCAAGAGCATTGATAAATGTTGATGTGGTAGATAAACAACTTTATATATTTTCAGAAATAAAAAATCGTGGACTTTCTGTTCGCCAGACGGAAGATCTTGTAAGAAAAATATACACTGCAGGAAATGCTGTTAAAACATCTGTAAAAAATCTATTACCTCCTTCCTTTAAAAAGATAGAAGATAATTTAGCATCGCAATTCAGCACCAAAGTAAAATTGGCCCATAATAAAAAAGGATATGGAAGCATTTTATTTGAATATTATTCATTGGAAGAATTGAATGGATTGCTGGATAAAATGAATATAACGGTCAGTTGACGGGTTGATGAGATGACAAAGTTAATACGTTGATATAGGACGCCTTTATTAACATGTCAACTTTTAAACTTACCGACTTGCTCTAAAAGAAAATGCTCATTAACTCACCTTGAATGTCAATTAGGATCAAGATCATACTCCTCTCCATCACTTGCTTTCTTTGTTGCAATAAATTATTTGCACAGAAAAAAAAAGATGCTGATACTGTAGCGATCACTACTTCGGGGAAAGTACTTTCCACAAAAAAAATTACCACCCTAACCGATACGACTAAAAAATACAATCCCAATAAAGCGATTATACGTTCTGCAATTTTGCCAGGCTGGGGACAGCTCACAAATAAAAAATACTGGAAAGCCCCAATTGTATGGGCAGGACTCGGAATAACTGTGGGTGTTTTCTTTCATAACATCAAACAGTATAATGAATCGAAGCAAGCATATATATTAGCTACAGATAATGATCCTTCCAATGACTACCTGATAAAACAACCTTATTACAGTGTAAAAGATCAGCCCGAAAGAATTAGAACCTTCAGAAACGAAGTACGCCAAAATGTTGACTACACGGTATTATTTTTTCTCATCTTCTGGGGATTGAATGTTGCTGATGCTGCTGTAGATGCGCATTTAAAAACATTTGATGTGAGTGATAATCTCGGCTTCCAAATAAAACCTGGGTACAGTCCAATGGCGAATACGAATGGGGTTAGTTTGGTTTTATCTTTTCGGTAAATTGGGTGGTATATTATTAATGAAGCCTTTTAAAGAAATGTTCAATACACAACGTACAATATTCAATGTTCAATGGAACTTATAATTTAAGATTTATTTCTGTAGGCAAATAAGAGTCAGGAAAATTAGTTTGGTGAGAAATAAAAATCACTATAATCACAGTGGTGCTCCCCGCTCCTTCGGAGAGGGGTTGGGGGTGAGGTCCATTGAATATTAATCGTTGAATATTTTTTCACCAGCACAAACCCCAAAAATGAAAAAGTTTAACCCCTTAAAAATAGCCCTCATTGGTTACGGGAAAATGGGCAAAGCCATCGAAGAGATCGCGTTGCAAAACGGCCATACCATTGCATTAAAGATCAGTTCATCCAATGTTGATGATCTTACCATTAAAAATTTAAAGGCTTGTGATGCAGCTATAGAATTTACGGGTCCGCATAGTGCTGTGAAGAATATACTTACTTGTATAGATGCTGGTACACCCGTTGTATGCGGCAGCACTGGCTGGCTGGAACAATGGGATGAAGTAAAACAATATTGCGACAAACATAATGGCAGTTTATTATATGCGAGTAATTTCAGTATTGGTGTAAATATCTTTTTTGAAATAAATAAAAAGCTTGCATCACTCATGGCCAATAGAAATGAATATGATGTAACAATAGAGGAGATACATCATACACAAAAAAAAGATGCCCCTAGTGGCACAGCCATCACTATTGCTGAAGAAATTATAAAGGAAATGCCCCGTAAAACTTCCTGGAAGAATGAATTATCCCCAAATAAACAAGAACTAACTATTACAAGTAAACGCATTGATCCTGCTCCAGGAACGCATATTGTAAAATACAGTTCAACGGTAGATGATATCGAGATCATTCATACCGCACACAACAGGAAAGGTTTTGCCGGTGGCGCCGTAATGGGAGCTGAATTTATATTTAATAAAGAGGGAATTTTTACGATGACGGATGTTCTTGAAATGTAAGATCTAAGATCTAAGATGTTGGAGAGCATCATAAATCTTAGATCTTAAATCTTAAATCTTTTTACATGGTTCCGGTGCTTGTTTTAGATTTGCTGCTCTTTTCACTACCTCCACCAAACATATATCCAACCTTAAGTGCTAAGCCACTATTCCTGTAGGAATCATTACTATTGTTATTACTACTTTTTGGTAAAATGTTAGAGATACCAAATGTATATCCCAGTGCAACTGTGAAACCTCCATCCAGTTTATAACCTGCAATTACATCTGCTCCAAAATCAAATCTCTTTAAATGTATGTAGTCATCATTGGCATTTTCATCACCATCAAATTTCACATCCGTTGTATTTTCCTGCGATGCATTTCCAAAAGTACCGGTTGATTTGTATTTTCCGGAAAGCCCCAATGAAAATACCGGACCTAATCCAAAAAATAAGTGACTTCCCCCAGATGGAACATTAAAAGTAACATTCAATGGCAATTCAATGTAATTCAATGTTGCCTTGTTATCAGTTGTAGTAAATCCTCCAAAATAACTACTGCTGCTCTTGTATCCTTTTTGTATAAAGTTAAGTTCGGGTCTCAAACTTACAGGCCCAAGTTGAAATTCTGAAACAAGACCAGCAACAAATCCAAATTTAGGATCTGTATTTACCTTCGCTGTTTCATTGCCATTACCTGTTTCATACTTTAAACTTGTAAAAGCAAGATTACCGCCCACTTGTATTCCTACACTTACCTGCGCAAAAGCCGTAGTAGAAATTGCAGCTACAATAGCTGTCATTAAAAAAAATCTTTTCATTATTTGTGTTTTTAGTTAGACAACCCATATTACAAATTGAATGCCCATGCACTTACTACCTGATTATTTAAAAAATTGTAGAATAAATTGAACAAAACAATTCCCAAATGTGATTTTATCATGATGTGAGATAAATAAACGCACAAAAAAAGGCTGTTTAAAAAAACAGCCTTTTAAAATATTTAGCAGATGAAATATTATTTCTTCTTTTTACCACCAAGCATGTATCCTACACAGATACTAACACCACGGTTTTTATAAGAACTCCTATATGAAGGATCTGAATTATTCTTATCAGGATCAATGTCATTTAATCCAAGCGTATAACCAACCTTTACAAATGCACCCATTTCCAATTGAAACCCAGCAAGTATATTTAAACCTATATCTGTTCTTTTCAAATGATTATATCCATCATCAGTAGTTGCATTAGGATCAGTTTTCTTTCCATCAAATTTAATTTTCCTGGTTACGTACCTGTCGTTATAACTATCATAAACATTTTTGTCTTTTCCTGATATTCCGAAACCTAAATTTGGTCCAAGTCCAAAAAATGTTTTTCCAATTTTACCAAGCTCTAAGTTATAGACTACGTTTAAAGGCAGTTCTACATAATTCAATGTACGTTTTGTAGCATTTGAGCCTGTTCCAATTCCATAGTAATAACCACCGCTTTTACTTCCTTTTTGAATAAAATTAAGTTCGGGTCTGAATGCAATTTTACCAAACTCAACTTCTCCAAGAACTCCGATCAGGAATCCAACTTTAGGATCATTAGTAACAGAGACAGCACCATAGTATGGATCAACATAATCAGTACTTGCATGCCCCATACCAAGGCTAGCACCTACCTGTGCACCAAAAGAAACCTGTGCATTAGAAGAAATTGAACAAACTGCAATAGCAGCAATTAAAATAATTTTTTTCATATTACGTTTTTTAGTTTTTAATGTGGCGCAAGATACGAAGTTTAATCTTCACCATAGCTTATTTGCAAAAATAAATTGTTTTTATAATACAACAATCTACTTAATATGTAGTATTCCGGCATTTCAGGTATTTTAAACACAAAAAACGCAGTTAAACTGCGTTTTTTAATTCTAAATTCTAAATTCTTAATTCTTAATTTTTAATTAACCCCTATGATGCCTTCTTTGTCTTTCACGTGGCCCACCACCAAAGAAAACGCCTGCCTTAATAGCTATGTATGAATTTTTAGAAACATCATAAATCGTTACATAAGAATTACTACTTGAAACGTATTCATCATGCCCAGACTTTGTATTAGCATTCAGGTTGTATTCAAATCCTAAGCGAAAACGTTGAATTTCAACGCCCGCTCTCACAATACCACCAAAAAATATCTTTGTTGAACTTCCGTCAGTCGAATTATAGTCCAGACCTGAGTTGGTTATATTAACCACGTGAATACCACCACCTGCACCTATAAAAGGCCGTACACTAAAATTATTTGTAAAATAATAATCTGCTATAACACTGAATGATTCGTAGAGCTTCAAAACATCATAGCTGTAAGTCCCACCATAAGAATAGTCAATAGCATTACTAGTACCATATTGCAGGGCGGTTTCAAATTTACCGCAGATATACAGCTGGTCCATAATACCATATTTAGGTTCCAGTGCGAAAAGGAAACCACTTTTTACGTCAGAGCCTGGAAAAAGTCCATAACCCCCGCTTATTTCCCCTTTAAATTTTTGGAATTTACGTTCGCCATCCTGGGCCGATGCAGTGATTACAAATGCGAAGAATATCGCAGCTACGAAAAATAACTTTTTCATGAGTAGATTAGTTTTGGTTTAAAATCGGGAACGAAGATAAAGTTTTCATTGTTAGTAAATGCCCATTTAAAGAGGATTTTTTGGACTTTTAAATATCTATATAAGTATTTGCCAAAATGCTTGTTTTATATCATACATTTTAGATCATACATGTTACATACTAACTATTTCTTCCTGGCACCACCAATACAAAATCCCAGTTTAAGACTTAAATAGGAATTTGAATAAGTTCTTTCATAATAAGTAATTGCCCCCGGATAGGGATAGGTTTCAAATAATCCGCTAAGGATAGTTTTAGGAACAAAATTATATTCAACAGCAAAGTGAAAGCGTTTAAATTCCATTCCTGCCCTGATCATTTCCCCAAATTTTGATTCTATCCTTTTGTTTTCATGAAATGGATTTGAACTTATTACATGCAAACCTGCGCCTGCGCCAATAAAAGGGCGATTCATTTTATTGATAAAATAATAATCGCTTGTCAAGAGGAAAGAGTTATGGAATTTTAATGTCACATCTGGATCGATTCCAGTTAAATCGAAAAGATCATCACTCGCCTTTGCCAATGATATCATTTCAATCCGCAATCCAATAGCAAACTTATCCGCAATCGAATATTTTGGTTCAGCCGAAAATAAAAACCCGTTCGGAATTTTTGTTTGGCCAAAATACCTGGAATAACCAAAACTTACATCGCCTTTAAATTTTTGAAAGATCCTTTTTTTATCCTGTGCATGCATGCAGGCTGCATTTGTGAAGAAAAATAATGACAACAAAAGTATCTTTTTCATTGTAAGGTTGTTTAGGATTTAAAGAGTACACTCCAACTTTTACATTTTACATTTTGTGTTTTACATTTTACATTTAAAACTTGCTGGTAACACCAACATGTAAAATTGCACCCCCCACATATCCTGCTTCCATATACACACCAAAATGTTTTACAGGGAAATATTTAAGACCAAGTTGTGCTGAGAAATCCAACGTACTTGGAATACTTTTATTTAGATCAGGAATAACAGTTTGTGTATTTAAATTCTTGTACTTGGAATTATTTATACCAATGCCTCCACCAAAATAAGGATCAAACTTAGCTGATTTGAAAAGATGGTAGTCGGCTCTTGCCAAGACCGACAAGATCGTGATCTGGTCGGATAGTTCAAACCTGTCGGCCTTGCCATTTACACGGGAATAACTTGCTGATATCCCAACACTGAATCTTTTATAGATGGCATGTTCATATATAAGTGTATAAAAAAAAGTTGACTTCACTTTATATTCCGGAATTTCAATCACTTTATCTAAAAAAGTTTTCCAAACACTTACCAGGCCATAGCCGAAAGAAATGTTAGAACTATGTTTATCACATGCAGCACCAGCTTTCATTTGGGCATAAACATTTGTTGATGTCAACACAATAAAAACAATAGATACGGATACTATTTTTTTCATTAGAAGCTTTTTAAAATCCGTGCGTTTTTTTTAACCACAGAGGTAAAGGAGTTTTTATATGGAGTTTCACGGAGTTTTTCATTTATTATTGATCCTCCGTGAAACTCAATAGTTATACTCCATTACCTCTGTGGTTAAATTTCTAAACTTACAAATTCTCAAACATATCTTTCGTCATTTGAGAAAGATCAAACTCTTCCTTCCATCCCCAATCTTTTCTTGCAACAACATCTTCTATGCTTTGCGGCCAGCTATCGGCTATCGCCTGCCGGTAGTCTTCCTTATAGCTGATAGAAAAATCAGGAATATGTTTTTTTATTTCAGCAGCAATTTCTTCAGGTGAAAAACTCATCCCTGAAATATTATATGAAGTTCGGATAGATATTTTTGATGCATCTGCTTCCATCAATTCAATGGTTGCACGAATCGCATCGGACATATACATCATCGGCAAATAAGTATCTTTTCTTAAAAAACATTCGTATTTTTTTTCTTCCAGTGCTTCATGAAATATCTCTACCGCATAATCGGTAGTACCTCCACCTGGCGCACTTTTATAACTGATGAGCCCGGGATAACGCAGACTTCTTACATCAGTTCCATATCGGTGATTATAATAATGGCACCAGAATTCGCCGGCGTACTTACTTATCCCATATACAGTAATAGGTTCAATAACGGTTTGTTGCGGACAATTTATCCTGGGAGAAGTAGGGCCAAAAACAGCAATGGAAGATGGCCAGTAAACCTTATGTAATTTTTCTTCCCGGGCAATATCAAGTACATTCAAAAGACTTTGCATGTTCAAACTCCAGGCAAGGTTCGGATTTTTTTCACCTGTTGCAGAAAGGATCGCAGCCAATAAATATATCTGCGTTATTCCCTGCCTGATCACCTGCACATGCAACATTTCTTTGTTCATTACATCAAGGCTTACATAAGGCCCCGTTCCTTTAAGCAATGCATTCTCTTCCCGAAGATCAGAAGCAATCACATTTGCATCTCCATAAATTTTTCTTAGTGCCAGCGTAAGTTCAACGCCTATCTGGCCAGATGCGCCAATTACAAGTATCCTTTCTTTAACCATAGCAATTGTTTAAGTATGCAAATGTAGGGAAGGAAATCAGATGCCAGAAATCAGATATCAGAGGTTAAAAAAATTGAAGCTATTTTACAAATGCCAACAGGAATCAACGCTGATAAGTAATAGCTGACATCTGATTTCTGATATCTGACTTCTGATTTCTGATATCCACTAAATCCCCTGGGATCATTGGGCATTTAAATTTAACCCGGCTACAAACGCACTGTATTTATAATTGAATTTTTAATCCATATATTTAATCAAATTTTTCATTTATGAAACAACTGCTTTGTTTTTTCTTCATAACAACTTCTTTTTTTTGCAATGCACAAAAAATACTTTTTCCAGCAAAGAATTTTTCTGACAGTAATAATTATGAACAAACAATAACCAGGCTGGCATCGGAAGTAATTCCATTATATTCCAACAAAGAGAAAGCGGATTATTATAATGACATGTTCCGGCTGTATTTTGCAAAGCAGGATCACAAGGCTGTTATTCAATCGCTGGATAGTTTTGATGTGAACGCTAAGCTCGACAAAATTTTTTACCGTGTTTCAGGTTTTCATTACCGCATACATAGCATGAGCATGCTTGCCATGAACGGCAGTACATCAAAAGATTATAATAAAGAATACGCAACAATATTTACCAACTTATTTCAAAGCTTGCCAGATGAAGGCAAAGACCAGGTAAGAACTGTTTACAATGAAGCCAATACCGAATTGGAGAAACAGGAATTTGTAAAAGAAGTAAAAGATTACGGGCAAACAGGCAGCGACAATATGGATATCGCTACTGCTCTACAATTAATAAAACAATTTAATTACTGGCAGGTATATGAAAAAACTGTAGCATTGGCAAAAAAACAACTTGCAATCATTGATGCGGCGGATGCTGCAAAACAGCAAAATAAATTAACGGGACTGGAAGAAGGAGCCACCCTATTACCCAATACAAAAACATTTATTACGCATGTAACAATGCTTGATGTTGAGAAACAAAAAATCGTTTCCAATGCAACGGTTGGCATAACCGGGAGCAACATCACGTCTATCAGTACCAGCTCAAAAGCAACCTTACCCCCAGATGCAACCATTATAGATGGCACCGGGAAATTTTTATTACCGGGGCTTACAGATGCACACGTCCATTTTAGCCAAAGCGGAGGCTTGTACACCAGGCCCGATGCTATCGACCTGCGCAAAGACATGCCTTATGATAAAGAAATTGAATGGACGCATGTAAATATGAAAGATGTGCTAAAACGTTATTTACAGGCAGGCATCACAAATGTAATTGACGTTGGTTCCACTGTAAATTTTTTAAAACAACGTGATCAATTCAAAGGAAAAAGTTATGCGCCTTCTATCTATATGACCGGGCCATTGATAACATCTTATGAGCCAACTGCTTTTAAAAATCTTGGTGACAATGATCCATTTTCTCTTGTAGCTACGGAAGAAGATGGAAGAAAAATGGTACAGCAACAACTCCCCTATCATCCTGATTTTATTAAGATCTGGTATATTGTGGCAAATTCAACAGATAAAGAAGCAGCTGCAAAAAAGTTTCTGCCTGTTGCCAAAGCGATCATTGATGAAGCACATAAAAACAATTTAAAAGTTGCTGTTCATGCAACAGAAAGAATAACGGCACAACTGGCAGTAGAAGCAGGCTGCGATTATCTTGTGCACAGTGTGGATGATGAAATTCTGTCCGATGATTTTGTGAAATTATTAAAGACAAAGAATATTACTTTATGCCCTACATTGGTAGTACATGATGGATACAATAAAACCTTTGGACAGGAACTTGAATTTTCTTCACGTGAATTGCGCTTGTCAGATCCGCAGCAATTAGGTTCTTTATACGATATGAAGCACCTGCCTGAAAAACCGATGATCGATGCTTACAAGAAATCTATAAGAAACAGCAAAGCTTCTTCTAACAAATTGGATTCTATATGCGCTGTAAATCTTAAAAAACTGGTGGATGCGGATGTACGAATCGCAGCAGGTACTGATGCAGGGAATATCGGCACTTTGCATGCAACTTCTTATCTGAATGAATTAATTGCAATGAAGAAAGCGGGTCTTACCAACTGGCAGGTATTAAAATCAGCAACCATTAATCCTACTTATATTTTAGGAAAAGAAAAACAAACAGGAAGTATTGCTATTGGTAAAATGGCAGATATGATTTTACTAAATGCAAATCCAGTTGATAATTTACAAAACCTTGAGCAGATCAAGCTCGTGATCAACAAGGGTTTTATCATACGCCCTGATACCCTTATTAAAGAGACGAATATTGCACTTATAAATCGTCAATTGAATGCTTACAATGCACACAATCTCGAAGCTTTTCTTGAAACGTATGCAGAAGATATTGAACTGTATGATTTTCCGGCAAAATTAGTGTGCAAAGGAAAAGAAGACATGCGCAAACAATATGATTTCATCAAATCGGTTCCTGAACTGCATTGCGAAATTAAAGAACGTATTGTGCAAGGCAATACTATTATTGATAAAGAAAGTGTATCTGGTTTCGGATCCAAAGCAATTGAAGCAACTGCTGTTTATCAAATCGAAAATGGCAAGATCAGAAGCGTGTATTTTATTAGTAAGTAGTATTCCTGAAATGTAACATAAAAAATATTAAATATAAAAGGGATGCATAGCTATCAATCAGCATTTCGTACAAAACAAAGTCACTTTACCTAAATTAAAAAGAGTTTTTCAAAACGGATTAACATTTTAACTTTTACATTTTACATTCATTATTTTACATTTTACATTTTTTCTATCTTTGCAGCATGGACAATAATCTACAAGAACTTTTCAAAAATCAACATTACGATAAAAATAATTTCTTCCTGATTGCCGGCCCATGTGTGGTAGAAAACGATACCATGCCTTTTGAAATTGCAGAAAAAGTAAGTGCAATTTGTAAGCGATTGAAAATCCCTTATATCTTCAAAGCTTCTTACCGCAAAGCAAACCGCACAAGTGGTTCTTCTTTTACCGGCATTGGCGATGAAAAAGCATTGAAGCTGATCAAACAGGTTGGAGAAAAATTTTCACTTCCCACTACTACAGATATTCATACTGCAGAAGAAGCTGCGCTTGCCGCTAATTATGTAGATATTTTACAAATACCTGCATTTCTTTGCCGCCAGACAGATCTCTTAATTGCTGCAGCAGCAACAGGCAAAATTGTAAATGTAAAAAAAGGGCAGTTCGTCAGCGGCCCGTCTATGAAATTTGCAGTTGATAAAATAAAACTTGCCGGCAATGATTTTGTATGGCTAACGGAAAGGGGTAACAGCTTTGGCTACCAGGATCTTGTAGTTGATTACCGCAACATTCCATGGATGAAAGAACATTTTGTTCCCGTGGTTATGGATTGTACTCATTCGTTGCAACAACCTAATCAAACTTCAGGCATCACTGGTGGTAATCCACAATTGATCGAAACCATTGCCAAAGCGGCTATCGCAACAGGTGCTGATGGTTTATTCATTGAAACACATACCAATCCCGCAGAAGCAAAAAGTGATGGTGCCAATATGTTGCGTTTGGATTTATTAGAACCATTGCTGGAGAAATTGGTGAAGTTAAGAGCTGCGGTTATTTGATTTTAATTGATCATAATCAGTTAGAATCCTCACTTATTGTTGGCTATTATTATTTTCATTTGTAGCTGACTTTAGCAACCTGCATCCATTGCCGTTGGCTTCAGCCAACGGATATTAAATTTATTCATTTTGTGGCTTTAGCCACATTTTAAAAATACAAGTGTGGCTAAAGCCACTTAACAGCTTTTATTTTTTTCCGTTGGCTGAAGCCAACGGCAATAGATGGCTTTTGAAAATTAAACTCATTTATTTATTTCCCTTTCCGCTGAAGCCAACGGCAATAGATGGCTTTTTGAAAATCAATTTTATTATTTCCTTTCCCGCAATCTTTATTTCCTAAATTCAAAACAATTTAAATTTTCAATCAGCATACTTTTGCAAAACCAAATCATCATACATCATACATCATACATCATACATCATACATCATACATCATACATCATACTTCATACATCAGACATCATACATCATACATCATCTTCAAATTTTCAAATCATCAAATCATCAAATCATCAAATCAACTAAATGCAATCAGCTTCTCAATTCAATGAACTCGTAAAAAACCGTCGTTCCACATTTCCAAAACAATTCATTCCAGGCAAACAAATTTCCAATGATATCATAGAACAAATACTTATTAATGCAACCTGGGCACCCAATCATGGGCAAACAGAACCCTGGCATTTTACCGTATTTTCAGGAAAGGGATTGGAAAAATTTGCCACATTTCAAAGTGAGTTTTACAAAAAAGCTGCAGGAGAAAATTTTAAAGAAGAGAATTATCTCAAACTAAAAAATAATCCCTTACTGGCATCACATATCATAGCCATAGGGATGAAGCGCACAACTACAAAGCGCATTCCTGAAATTGAAGATGTTGAAGCAGTCGCATGTGCGGTACAAAACATTTATCTGTCCGTTACAGCATATGGACTTGGTGGCTACTGGACATCTGGCGGCGTTACTTATAAAGAAGAAGCAAAATCTTTTTTTGAATTGAATGAAGAAGATAAATTACTTGGCTTTTTTTATGTCGGGCATATAGCCACAGCTTCGTCTCCTGCCAAACGCAGTCCATTAGAAGAAAAAGTAACCTGGGTAAGTGAATGAGAAAATATATAATAGATACTTTTTCTCAATTCTTCAATCAACTTAAATAATAAAATACCAATAAAGAAGAAAAGTTTATCAGTGCTAAAACAACTTGTAGCTTGCAGCTAACAGCTTATAGCTATTTAAAGATAACGAACCGGGTTCCTTCTTGCGTTAAAGATATATCGTTTGATATTCATCCAGAAAGCCACGAAAAAATAAACGATCAATGGAGAACCCATGGTGAGAAATGATATATAAATAAAATACTTTCGAATCGTTGCGGTGGCAATGCCCATTTTTTCTCCTATTACCGTGCAAACCCCAAATACCTGCCATTCTACAAAATGTTTGAACCTTTTCATGAAGATTAATTAAAATGAACAGTTATAAAATTACTTAATTTTTTACCCAAAACCTTCCCTCATTTTAAGTAATTTTGCAAAAATGATTGGAACGATTGGCAATTTGATAATGCTAAATACGTTTAACGGCAAATTTTAGTTCATTATTATATACTGGTTTCCGAATCAGAAAATTTTCAAACCTGCCTGTCGGCGAACAGGCCTCAAACTTATTCTATGGCATTTGACATCGAAATGATCCAGGATCTTTATTCAAAATTCCCTTCCCGCATTGAGAAAGCACGCAAATTAGTTGGAAGGCCGCTTACACTTACAGAAAAAATATTATATGCGCATCTATGGGCAGATATTACTCCAAAAGAACCATTCGAAAGAGGAAATTCTTATGTTGATTTTGCCCCGGATCGAGTAGCCATGCAGGATGCAACGGCACAAATGGCATTGTTACAATTCATGCAATCGGGCCGTACCAAAGTGGCTGTGCCAAGTACGGTTCATTGTGATCACCTTATTGAAGCTAAAGTAAATAGTGCTACAGATCTTACACGTGCCGTTTCTGAAAGCAGTGAAGTATATGATTTTCTTGCTTCTGTTTCTAATAAATATGGTATTGGTTTCTGGAAACCAGGTGCAGGAATTATTCACCAGGTAGTATTGGAAAATTATGCTTTCCCTGGCGGGATGATGATCGGAACAGATAGCCATACAGTGAATGCCGGTGGATTGGGAATGATCGCCATTGGTGTTGGTGGTGCTGACGCATGTGATGTTATGGCAGGTTTACCCTGGGAACTTAAAATGCCGAAATTAATTGGCATTAAACTAACGGGCAAGCTTAATGGCTGGACAGCTCCCAAGGATGTTATCTTAAAAGTAGCAGGTATCCTTACTGTAAAAGGTGGTACCGGTGCTGTTGTGGAATACTTTGGTGAAGGCGCACACAATATGAGTTGCACTGGTAAAGGAACCATTTGTAATATGGGTGCTGAGATCGGCGCTACTACATCTACATTTGGTTATGATGAAAGCATGAGTCGTTATCTAAGGGCAACAGACAGGTTAAAAGTTGCAGTGATGGCTGATGAGATCAGGCAACATCTTACCGGTGATCCTGAAGTATATAAAAATCCTGAAGCCTATTTTGACCAGGTAATTGAAATAAACCTGGATGAACTGGAACCACACTTAAACGGGCCTTTCACCCCAGATCTTGCTACGCCTATTTCTAAAATGAAAGAAGCTGCAGCCGCTAATAACTGGCCAACAAAAATTGAAGTTGGGTTGATTGGTAGTTGTACCAACTCTTCTTACGAAGATATTAGCCGTGCTGTAAGTCTTGCCAAACAGGTTACAACAAAAGGATTAAAATTAAATTCAGAATTTACAATTACACCCGGCTCTGAACAGGTACGTTATACAATTGAAAGAGATGGATTCTTAAAAACATTTGATGAGATTGGTGCGACTGTTTTTGCCAATGCCTGCGGACCATGTATTGGAATGTGGGCACGTGTTGGTGCAGAAAAAGCTGAAAGAAATACGATCGTTCATAGCTTCAACAGGAACTTTGCAAAACGTGCTGATGGCAATCCAAATACTTTTGCATTTGTTGGCTCACCGGAAATAGTAACGGCAATGGCTATAGCAGGAACGTTGAATTTTAATCCACTCACTGATACACTTACGAATGATAAAGGCGAGCAGGTAAGACTTGATCCTCCGACAGGAGATGAATTACCAACAAAAGGTTTTGCAGTTGGTGATGCTGGTTTCCAGGCGCCTGCTGAAGATGGAAGTGCTGTTATTGTAAAAGTTGATCCCAATAGTAAAAGATTACAATTGCTTGATCCCTTTCCTGCTTTTGAAGGCGATGATATTAAAGGGCTAAAATTGCTGATCAAAGCAAAAGGAAAATGTACCACTGATCATATTTCAATGGCAGGCCCATGGCTTAAGTTCCGTGGACATCTTGATAATATCAGCAATAACATGTTGATTGGTGCTGTAAATTTTTATAATGATAAAACTGATTTTGTAAAAAATCAATTAACCGGTGAATACGGGCCAGTCCCAAAAACACAACGTGCTTATAAGGCTGCAGGCATTGGAACCATCGTTGTCGGCGATGAAAATTATGGTGAAGGTTCATCAAGGGAACATGCGGCAATGGAGCCACGTCACTTAGGCGTAAGAGCTGTTTTGGTTAAATCATTTGCACGTATTCACGAAACCAACCTTAAAAAACAGGGAATGCTGGCACTTACATTCGATGATAAGAATGATTATGATAAATTCCGTGAAGATGATACGATCGATATCATTCGTTTAAAAACATTCGCTCCCAATAAGAAAATAAAACTTGTTTTAAAACACAGTGATGGTACCCGTGATGAGATCATGGTGAATCATACTTATAATAAACAACAGATTGAGTGGTTTAAGGCGGGGGCAGCGTTGAATATTATTCGGCGTGAATTCGAAAAAAGCAAAGCTTAGAATTATGAATGTAGAATTAAGAATTATGAGTTTGTGTAAAATAAAGGAAGCTTCTATCAAAAAACACACATTCATAATTCTTAATTCATAATTTTTAATTCTCAACGAACTTCAAACCAAACAGATTTTGAATCGTTCCAATCTCCATTATAATTAATAGTAAGCTCCTCTCCTTTTTTAATTGCTCTCACCGTTTTAACGAGAATAGTATCCTCTTCAAAGTCCATAAAATATTCGCAGTTACTTTTGTAGCTGTGATTATAAATTGGAATGAATCCAAGTGCCATTGCACATTTATCTTTTTGCTTTCCCCATTCAAAAATATAATCGTGTAACAATGTTTTATCAAGATGTTGACGGTCTTCTTTCGACATAACGATCACGGGTGCCATTTCAATGACTGTATTAGCAGCAATTTTTTCATGCGTGAATACTGCTTTTCCTTTATGCGCTGTTCTTTCTAGATATAAATATGATTTGATCATAAATGTTTATTAACTGAAAATAAAAGTATCAAAACCCTTTTTAATAATTGAAAGTGGTTTGTGAGTACACCATAAGTGTTCGGAAGATTTAAATCCTGTTTTAGAATATTGATTTTTATTGTGCAGTAGGATTGGAAGACGGATGACACGGTCTGAGCGGATGAAAACGGATTTATTTTTTGTTCCAAAAAATTACAGATCATTTATAAGTTTATTATCAGTGATAAGCTGCGCTAGCAGCTTTTATCCGTTATTATCCGCCCAGTCCGTGTCATCCGTCTTCCAATCCTCGGCGTAGATAAAAAAAATCCGAACACGCATGTGAGGACACAAACCACGGAATGCCCTCGAAATTACTTAGCCTTTCCTGTTATACTGGTAACAATTTTTTAAAATTAAATAAACTAAATTGCGGCATATTAAAAAATCTTATTAACAGGATCAGCGCATGCAGTTAGAAATGGATGAAATATCGTTGCAGCAACAGTTTGAGGAGGTCATTGCATCCGAAGACAAACTGGCTATACAGGATTTTTTAAACGATCAGAATATCAGTGATGTTGCAACCCTCATTGATAAAAATGAGGACTACGAAACACAGATCATCTCTCACCTTTCCATTCATCGGGCAACAAGTGTTTTTAAGATCCTTGGTTTGGGCGAACAAAAAAGAATTATAAAAGACCTCCCTGCTTTTAAGGCTGCAGAATTATTAAATGAATTACCTGCAGATGATCGCGTTTCTTTTTTGGAAGAACTTCCAAAAAGCATGGTAAGGGATCTCATCAAAACACTTGAGCCAGAAGAAAGAAAGATCACCCTGGAATTACTTGGATATCCTGAGAACAGCGTGGGCAGGTTAATGACGCCCTATTATGTGTATGTATATGAATCCAATACTGTAGAACAGGTACTAAGAACAATACGTCGTTTCGGTACCGATATCGAAACAATAGATGTGATCTATGTAATCAATGAAAGGGGTGAGTTAATAGATGATATCCGTATCAGGGATTTTATACTTGCCTCCCCGGAAGTAACCGTAAATGAATTGATGGATGGCCGTTACATTTCATTAAATGTGAATGACGATCAGGAGCTGGCGCACGAAGCTTTTAAAATGAATAATCGTGTAGCCTTACCCGTGATTGACGATCAGAATATCCTGTTGGGCATTGTAACCATTGATGATGTGCTATGGGTGGCGGAAGAAGAGTTCGGTGAAGATATCCAGAAGATCGGTGGTACAGAAGCATTTGATGAACCTTATCTGGATATCGGCATCATTAAGCTTATTAAAAAAAGGGCTGGCTGGCTGGTGCTTTTATTCTTAGGAGAAATGCTTACCGCTACTGCCATGCAATATTTTCAAAAAGAAATTGAAGCCGCTACGGTACTCGCTTTATTCATTCCTTTGATCATGAGCAGTGGAGGAAATAGTGGTTCACAGGCTTCCACACTTATCATACAGGCTATGGCGTTAGGGGAACTCTCACTATCAGACTGGTGGCGTGTAATGCGCAGGGAATTTATTTCGGGAACAATACTCGGTGTTATTTTAGGAAGCATTGGTGTACTTCGTATTGTTATCTGGCAAAATCTTCACATATTCGATTACGGCCATTATTGGAAACTGGTAGCAACCACCATATTCTTTTCATTAATTGGCATCGTTCTCTGGGGAAGCCTGATGGGATCGATGCTGCCACTTATTTTAAAAAGGTTAAAACTGGATCCGGCGGCTTCTTCAGCGCCGTTTGTTGCAACATTGGTAGATGTAACAGGTATTGTAATTTATTTTTCTGTTGCTTATTTCTTTCTACAGGGAATTCTATTGTAAGCATTTTCATAAAACACTAGGTTGTAATATCTCAGAACTTTATATTTTACCACGGAGTTAAATGATTTTTTATATGGAGTTTCACAGATTTTTTTATCATTATTTTATACTCCGTGAAACTCCATATTGATAGTCTCTTTAACTCCGTGGTAAAAAAGACTGCCTACAAGTTTATAAAACGAGGCAAAAGCCGGCTTGTGTTGACACTAAAACAGTTCGTATTGACAACAAATTCAGTAATTTGCGTCACAATATGTACAAGGCTACCACGTTTAATGCTGACGAATCAATAAAAAATTAAAACTATTATAATATGTGCGGAATTGTTGGTTATACAGGCCCACGACAGGCTTACCCACTAATCATAAAGGGTTTAAAAAGATTGGAATACAGGGGATATGATAGCAGCGGCGTTGCCTTACTGAGCGATAATCAGCTTCGGGTATATAAGAAAAAAGGCCGTGTAACTGAACTTGAAGAGGAAGTTATTGGTAAAAATGTGGAGAGCCATATTGGTATTGGCCACACCCGTTGGGCAACCCATGGCGAGCCAAGTGACCGTAACGCACACCCGCATTCTTCTGCCAGTGGTAAATTGGCCATCATTCACAATGGTATTATTGAAAATTACGCCCAGATAAAACAGGAACTCGTAAAAAAGGGATATCATTTTACCAGTGATACGGATACAGAAGTATTGTTGAATTTCATTGAAGATATTCAAAAAAATAATGGTTCAACAGTGGAAGAAGCATTGCGTGTGGCTCTAAAAAGAGTAAGCGGCGCTTATTGTATTTTATTGATGGACCAGGATGATCCTACAACAATCATTGCTGCAAGAAAAGGAAGCCCATTGGTGATTGGCATAGGTAAAGGAGAACATTTTTTAGCAAGTGATGCCTCTCCCATTATTGAATACACGAAAGAAGTTGTGTATGTAAATGATTATGAA
>JBDTLP010000100.1:0-18780 GCA_039934735.1 Ferruginibacter sp.
CTTCAAGTAAAGCACGTGAAATACCAAGCTTTGCAGCTTCTGCCTGTCCTTTTACACCACCACCGGTAGCGTTTATTACGATATCGTATTTGTCTGCTAATTCAACAACTTTCATTGGAGCTTCTACCTGGTTTTGCAGGTAAACAAGCGGGAAATATACTTTATAGTCTTTGCCATTTACTGTGATTTTACCATCTCCCTTTGAAAGGAAAACACGTGTTACAGCTTCTTTTCTACGGCCGACTGCGTTTTTTTGCTTTTCCATTTATTTTATTTTAGCCAATAGCTTTAAGCTATAAGCTGTTAGCTAATTATTTTATTTTATCGAATTTTAATGCCTTAGGTTGTTGTGCACCGTGTGGATGTTCTGCACCACCATATACAAATAATTTTTTGTACATCTGGCGGCCAAGACGATTCTTCGGCAACATTCCTTTTACAGCTCTTTCGATCACTGCATCCGGACGGCGTTTCAATAAATGACTGGCAGTTTCTCCTTTCTGTCCTCCAGGATATCCGCTAAAGGTTAAGTACTCTTTGTCTTCTCCTTTATTACCAGTGAACACAACTTTTGAAGCGTTGGTTACAATGATAAAGTCTCCACAATCTACGTGTGGTGTGTAATAGGCTTTATTCTTACCACGAAGAATAGCAGCGATCTTTGCGCACATACGTCCTACGGTTTGATTAGTACCGTCCACAACGTACCAGTCGTGTTTTACGGTAGCCTCGTTCGCATGTTTGGTTGTAAAATGTAATTTGCTCATTGTTCTTTTTTTTAGATGAACCTGCAGCCATCCCCGCAGGCTTTTTTAATTTGGACGGCGAAGGTAGGAGGAATGGTGGCAAAGTTCCAAAGAAAAAGAAGGCTAATTTTTATGGTGCTTTTGTAAAAGACTGATAATCAGTAAAATTTTTGTTTGGCTATTTTTATGACATAGATAAAAACAACCGGGTGAGATCTCGAGAGATGTCAACTGCCGAGATGTCAACTCAAAATTTTGTGCGAGAATTTTGCGATGGTGCAAGAATTTTTCTTTTGAAAAAAATGCAACCACCGTGGTTGCATAAAAATTTATTTTGAAAAAGTTGCACCAATCGTGGTTGCATAAAAAAATCCCTTCTAATAAATCGGCGCACCTTATATTTTGATCGGTTATTGTTTCATTGATGTAGATAGGCATCTTATTATGGCAAAATGTTACCTGTACACCAGTGCCGATCATTTTTAGTGATGAAATTTAAAATTTAACCCGGCATTTTTTGAAACTGTAATCCTTCTCCCATAAGTGTAAAACTAATGCCGGTGATCATATTTTCTTTTACTGAAAACGATAGCTCCATTTTACCCAAACTATTCTCATCGTATGCCCAGAAGTTGTTATCCTTATCATGTACAAGTGGATAAGACATATTATTAAAAACCAGGAACAACCCTTTATCTCTTGCAATGATCTGAATGGGGCGACAATATTCATTTGTATATTTTCCCTGGAAGTTATTCGCATTTTCTATGTTCGTGCGATTCTTTATTTGAAGTCTTACATCTTTTAGCTCCTGACTCTCTTCGGACTGTTGCTGCTGAACAATCTTAAGCACATCACTATTCCAATCTGTTTGCTCTTTATTTAATGCCCTGTCAAACATATTAGCAATAAACCCGTTCGTGTATGTTTCAACGTTAGTAAGTACAACGATCCCAATATTTTCTTCAGGCATTAATGCAATATGCGTTATGTATCCACCCGAAACACCTGTATGATACATTACCCTTGAACCTTTGTATGCAGAAAAACCAAATCCAAGCCCGTAACTTTTAAGTTCTGTTTCATCTTCATGCATTGCCGAGCCTGTAAATAAAACAGGTGTTCGTAAAATTTTTGCAGATTTTTTTGATAACAACTGGGTAGTATCCTTTTTTCCTTTGTCTAAAATAAATTTTAACCATACAGACATATCATCAATATCTGTCCAGATACCACCCGCCGGTTCCACTCCCTTTAATGATGGAACAGGAAGCAATTGAAGGCTGCTATCAACAAAATGATAAGGCATAGCAACATTGGTTTCATTTTTTGGTAAGCCATAAAAACTATGTTTCATTCCCAATGGGGCAAACAACCTGTTGGAGATAAAATCTTCGTACTTCATTCCTGAAACATTTTCAATAACAACACCTGCCAATGCATACATAAGATTATTATAGATGAAATTATTTCTCAGCGGTGCAACTTTCTTTACATACTTTAATCGTTGCATGATCTCACTCCTGCTATAGTCTGCACCGTACCAGATATAATCTGCACGGTCAAGCCCTGTACGATGTGAAAGAATATCTTTTACTGTTATTTCTTTCTGCAGTGCAGAATCCTGTAATATCAATCCAGGATAATAATCGATGACAGGTTTTTCTATATCAATCTTTTTTTCATCCTGTAGCATCAGTAATGCTGTTGATGTAAATGCTTTTGTACAACTTCCAATACTAAACAAAGTGTGCGCATCAATATTTATTTTTGAATTGATAGCCGCATACCCCAGAGTTCTTTTCATTATAACTGAATCATTCTTTATTACAACAATGGCCATACCCGGTACATTCCAGTTTTTCATGTATTGATTAATATATGAATCAATATCACTCCAGGAGTTTGATATATTGTTCTGCGCCTTTGTTATGATCACACAACTCATGCAGAAAATAATAATGCTGATCTTTCTAAATAATTTTTTCATTTCTTTTAATTTTTATCAAAACTATTAAGTGATTTTGCGCTACGATCTTTTATGTGACGAGCATGCTGCATTTGTGACATGTATGATTTTGTTGGGATGAACAGTGTTCGTCACAATCTGCTCTGAACAAGAACTATTATACTATACTTTTGATGAATGAAAAGTTGGTTAAAAAAGATTTGTGATAATCATACAGCAAGAACCGCCTTTTGGTTTTGGGGATTTTGGTTCTTTATTTTCGCAGGATTTTTTATTGCTTTCAATTCATCTCCCAAAGAAGGAATTCTTATTGCACTGGCAATTCTCATCCCCAATATTCTTCCTGTTCATTTACTAAGTTGGCTGTTTGATTATTTTTTTAACAGGAAAAAAATATTTTATTTCTTTTTGATTGCAATTCCCCTTGGCTTGCTGTTTGGGCTTGCAGGCAATAAATTGTTTGATCTTATTGCAAAAGACAGTAATGCTCATGCCAATATCGAATTGCTTGTATTCATTTTCTCAGGAATGTTCATTGGTTTTAAATATACAAGGGTTGTATTATCGCAACGCATATTACTTAAAGAAGCAGAGAACAAACGTGTGTTATCTGAAATGCAATTATTAAAGGCCCAACTCAATCCCCACTTTTTATTCAATGCATTGAATAGTATTTATTCGCTGATCATTTCACATTCAGATAAAGCCGGCGAAGCTACCTTATCGCTTTCTGAACTGATGCGTTTTCATATCGAATCATCTGGCAAACAAACCATCTCACTAAAGAGCGAACTGGAAATGGTAAATCAATTCATTGCGCTGGAAAAATTAAGATTGAACAAAAGCTGTACGATTAACATCGACATTAATATTGACCATGATAATATTGAGATCGCACCTTTGGTGTTGATACCTTTTGTAGAGAATGCATTTAAGTATAGCATTTCAAATGATGCTTCAAAAAATATCATAAACATGAAGCTGCATACACAAGCAAACAATCTGGATTTCCTGATCAGCAACAGCATCTCTAAAACCACAAACAAACTCAACAAAGGCAGTTCTAAAATGGGCATTGCCAATACCAGGAAAAGATTAGAACTTCATTATAAAAATTATCACTCACTTCAAATTGAAAATGATGATGAGTGGTTTAAAGTGCATTTACAAATAAAATTAAAACAGTCATGAGGTATAGTTGCATCATTGTAGAAGATGAAGTTTTGGCGCAGGATATCCTCGTTAAATATATCCATGCATTTTCATCGTTGCAACTCGTACAAACATTTGGCAATGCATCAGAAGCATTGGCATATTTAAATGATAATACTGTTGATATTATTTTTCTTGATATCAATATGCCCGAATTAAGCGGAATCGAATTTTTAAAACTTGTAAAAGGAAAACCACAGATCATTATTACCACAGCTTATTCAGAATATGCATTGGAAGGTTATGAATATGCTGTGTGTGATTATCTTCTAAAACCAATCAGGTATGAACGTTTTTTAAAAGCAGTTAATATTGCCATAGAAAGAATTGGCAAACATGTAGTTCAAAATCTCTCCTCGAATGAACAGCTGCCTGGCCATCTTTTTATCAAAGAAGATCAACAGGTTCATAAAATAAGTTTCGACAACTTATTGTACATACAGGGCATGGGAAATTATTTAAAAGTTTTTCTTGCAGATAAAAAAGTAATCGTAACACGTACAACGATCATTGAAATTGAAGAACAATTACCGGCAAATTTATTTTCACGGGTTCATAAATCCTTTATTGTTTCATTAAAAGCAATTAGTAAAATTTCCTTTGGGCAAATAGACATTGATGCTGTGCTTATTCCCATTGGCGCAACTTATAAACAGGAAGTGATGAAAAAGATAAAAGCAGTTGGCATCAATAAAAATGCTTGACTAATTTTCTATTTACTAAATAATTTTTCTCCATTAATATAAGTAGCCACCACATTTGTGATCAATATATCTGCAGGGCTACAATTCATAAGATCCTTATCCAACATAATAAAATCTGCAGACTTACCTGCTTCCAAACTTCCTTTTTCATTTTCTTCAAATGCTGCTTTAGCTGCCCAGATGGTCATCCCTCTAATAGTCTGCGCTCTTGTCAATGCATTTTCAATTTGAAATCCATTAGCAGGAAATCCTTTTGCATCTTTACGAACGACCGCAGCATAAAAAGTTTTGAATGGATCAATATATTCTACAGGGAAATCAGTTCCCAATGGAATCCAGCCATTCTGATTTAATAACTGCTGGTATGCGTAAGCGTTTTTTACCCTTTCTTTTCCTAAACGTGTATTTGCCCAATACATATCACTTGTAGCATGTGTTGGTTGTACAGAAGGAATAATATTGTTATCGCCAAATAAATGAAAATCATTTTCATTTACTACCTGTGCATGTTCAATGCGCCAGCGGCGGTCATTTTTCCCTTTTAAAACAGAAGCATATATTTTCAACATCTCCCTGTTACCACTATCTCCTATTGCATGTGTACACATTTGTAGTTTTGAACTGACTAGCTTTTCTGCAATCATTTTAAAATGAGCAGGGTCACTTAATAAAAAACCTTTCCAGCCAGGTTTGTCTGTATAATCTTCCAGTAAACAAGCGCCTCTTGATCCCAATGCACCATCTGCATATACTTTGAATCCACCTACATGCAAGCGATCTGTTATATAAGGCCCCTTTGCGATCCACCTGTCATAATACTGAGCACTATCTGTAAGCAATGCAAAGATTTTCATTTTTAATCTTCCTGCTTTTTGTTCTGCATCCACCATATCAATTGTATGCTCACTGATACCGCAGTCATGCACACCCGTTAGTCCATAAGAAAAACACATTAGCTGGGCTTCCAGGAAATATTTTTTTGCAATACTATCACTGATCACAGGAATTTTTGTGTCAACAAGGTCCATGGCATTGTCTATTAATATACCTGTTAGTTTACCATCTTTAATTTCCAGGCTTCCGCCATTTATTTTTGTAGAAATATTTACGCCCGCAATATCAAGCGCTTTTTGATTTACCAATGCAGCATGTCCATCAATACGTTTTAAAAACACGGGCCTGTCTGGAAATAAGCTATCCAGTATTTTTTTATCAGGATATTCTTTTACTGCCCAGTCATTCTGGTCCCAGCCACGGCCATAGATCCATTCCATGGGTGCATTTTTACAATACGCTTTCAGTTTTTCAATGATCTCATCAAAAGAAGTTGTACCAACAAGATCACATTTCCACATATCTGTAGCAAAACCGGTAAAATGACAATGTGCATCTATAAACCCTGGAAAGATGGTTTTACCTGTAGCGTTAATCACTTCGGCTGATTCATATTTTTTTAAAATATCATCATTGGTTCCTGTTGCCAATATTTTTTTATCTTTCACTGCCATTGCTTCTACCACTGAAAAAGTGGAATCAACCGTATATATTTTTGCATGATGAATAATAAGGTCTGCGTGCAGTTTTGAAGTGCAGGAGCTTTGTGAAATAAGGAATAAGGAATATAAAATAAGGAATGATAAAGTGAGGCGTAGTTTCTTAAACATTTTTGTAAATTTATTTTTCAAAAATACGTCTTGTAACTTTACAAAGATTAATGAGATAGTATGTACGATCCACAACAAACAAAAACATTACAAAAACTCAGCGCTGACCTTTTAAAAAAAGGCAATGCACTTGCTGCATCTTCTATTGAAGATCTGCGGGATACACTTCGATTTCATGAATACCGTTACTATGTTCAAAGCGATCCTTTGATAAGTGATACTGAATATGATACCTTATATAAACAGTTAGAAAAATTTGAAAAGGAAGACCCATCATTAATTACGCCTGAATCTCCTACACAAAGAGTAGGCATAGGATTGATAAAAGATTTTCCAAAAGTACAGCACCTTGTACCCATGCTTTCATTGGAAAATTCTTACAATGCTGATGATCTGTTGGATTGGGACCGGAAAGCAAAGGAACTGTCAGGCCTACCCGAAATTGAATATTGTGTAGAGCCAAAATTTGACGGCGCCAGTATCTCTTTAATATATGAAGATGATATACTCGTTCGGGGTGTTACCCGTGGTGATGGCGAAACAGGTGATGACATTACACCCAATATCAAACAAATAAGATCTATTCCGCTTATTGCATCTTTTAGTAAGTATGGCATTCAGCAGATAGAGATCCGCGGTGAGGTCTTAATGAATAAAAGTAATTTTAAAAAGTACAATGATGCTTTGATATTGGAAGGATTGCCCCCACTCGCCAATCCACGTAATTCTGCTGCTGGTTCACTTCGTATAAAAGATACGGCAGAGGTTAGCCGCAGAAACCTGGAAGGTTTTTTATATCATGTGAGTTATTATACGACGACCGACGACCGGCAACCGGCAACCGACGAGCCGCTTAAACATAGCGAAATGCTGGAAATGTTGTGGAACCTGGGATTCAGGAGTCCTAAAAAAGAAATGAAAGTAGTAAGGGGAATCAATGCCGTTATTGAAAATGTACAGGCATTCGAAGCAAAAAGAGATGATCTCCCTTATGAAATTGACGGGATGGTAATAAAAGTAAACGAACTGCAGCTACAGGAAAGATTGGGCATGACTTCTCATCATCCCCGCTGGGCGATCGCCTTTAAATTCAAAGCAAGGCAGGCAACCAGTAAATTACTGGATGTGGAATACCAGGTAGGTAGAACAGGTGCAATAACACCTGTTGCAAAGATCCAACCTGTGCAGGTAGGTGGAGTAACCGTTAGCAGTATCTCCATTCATAATGAAGATTATATAAAAGACAAAGATCTTAAAATAAACGATAGCATATTGATTGAGCGGAGCGGTGATGTAATCCCACAGATTGTGAAGGCTTTCGCCGAACTTCGGGATGGAACACAAAAAGATATTGAATTCCCAAAAATTTGCCCATCCTGCCAAAGCAAATTATTTAAAACCGAAGATGAGGCTGTATGGCGCTGTATTAATCTTAATTGCAAAGCCCAGGTAGTAGAACGCATTATTCATTTCGTAAGTAAGGACGCCATGGATATACGCAGTTTTGGTGAAGCAAACGTGAGGAAGTTTTTTGAAATGGGATTGCTCAAAGATGTACCAGGTATTTATACTTTGGACATAAATGCATTGGGGAAACTAGAGGGTTTTGGAGCAAAATCAATCAGCAACCTTTCATTGGCTATAGAAAATAGTAAGGCCCAGCCCCTGCACAGGCTCATTTATGGCTTAGGTATAAGGTACGTAGGGGAAACAACGGCAAAAACACTGGCCCAATCAATAAAAAATATTTTCGATTTGGGTGATTATAACCTTGAACAACTGCAACAGTTAAACGATGTTGGGGTAAAAGTTGCAGGTAGTATTTATGAGTTTTTTCAGAATAACGACAACCTTCAAATGCTAAAGAAACTGGAGGAACTCGGTGTTAAAACATTTAAAGAAGAGACCGTTATAAGCGGGGGCAACCTTAGCGGACAAACGTTTTTATTTACGGGTACATTAAATCAGTTGAAACGCAGTGTAGCTGAGGAATCTGTAGAACAAAACGGGGGTAGTATTTTAAGTGGCGTTAGTTCAAAACTGAACTACCTTGTAGTAGGCGAAGATGCGGGTAGTAAGCTTGAAAAAGCTAAGAAGATTCCAGGTATAAAAATTATTACTGAAGAAGAATTTTTAAAAATGATACCGGGTTAGTGTTTTTTAATATTATATTTATTATATTTATCACTGATCAGCAAATCAAAACTATATTGTTTGGTATTTAAATACTAAACTCCACCAACTAAATCATATCAACATGATTAAGAAAATTCCGGGAGAAATTTGGAAACAAATGCAATTCACCGGGCACAAACAATTGAGAAAGAAATATGCAGTTTCTAATCAGGGCCGTGCGGCTAGCTATACAGAAGGCATAGCGAAAGATGGTAAATTATTAAACGGGTCACTCACTTCCGGGTACCGCACATTGAACCTTCATGTAGAAGATGGTAACGGTACCATTTATATACATAGGGAAGTTGCAAAATTATTTTGCAAAAAGAAATCGCCGAAATACAAGTATGTAATTCATTCGAATCATAAGAAAACGGACAACGTTTCTAAAAATCTTAAATGGGCCACATTAGAAGAAGTAGCCGATCACCAACAAGGCAGTCCGCAAAAGATCGCTTACAAAAAACGCCAGGCAAACCGTACTGTTGGTTTAAAATTAACAGCTACGCAGGTTAAAACAATTAAGGATTCTATAAAAAATCCAAGGAGAAAATTAACCTACAAACAAATGGCAGAAAAATATGGCGTAAGCGAAATGACTTTATACCGGATTAAAAGCGGCGAGAACTGGGGAAGAATTAAATAAGAAAAAGACTAAGAAAAAGAACCTGCTCATTAGCAGGTTCTTTTTTTATTGGTAAATTCGTTGCCCAATTAAATTGTAAATATGCTACAGCCTGCAACATTAAAATTTCTAAAAAATCTACAGAAGAATAATAACAAAGCCTGGTTTGAAAAAAACCGCAAAGGCTACGATGATGCTAAATCAGATTTTCTTTCAATGGTTGAAAAGCTGATTCCCGGTATTGCAGGTTTTGATCCGTCAATTGCTGATCAACTTGCGAAGAATTGTACATTTCGTATAAACAGGGACGTTAGGTTCAGTAACAATAAAAGCCCCTATAAAAATAATATGGCTGCTTATTTTAATAAAGCTGGAAAAAAAGGAAATGGCGCCGGTTACTATGTACACATCGAGCCAGGAAAAAGTTTTGCAGCTGCCGGCATCTGGCAACCCGAACCTGCCGACCTTGCTAAAATAAGACAGGAGATAGATTACAATCTTGATGAATGGAAAAAAATATTAAGAAATACTGCTTTTAAAAAGAATTTTGAAAAAGGCATTGATGTTTCCAATATACTGGTGAGGCCGCCGAAAGGTTATTCAGAAGATAATCCTGCAATACAATTTGTAAAACTTAAAAGCTTTGTAATTAGAAGTCCACTTTCTGATGAAGACATAACGGATAAAGCATTTGTAAAAAAAGTTGTGAAGATATTACAGGCCTCTTACCCTATAGTTTCTTTTTTGAATACAGCGATTGATTGAAGAACAACTGATTTTTGTAGCACATTAAAAATTGTATGTTGCAGTCTGAAAATTATGTGTTGTGCTTTATCAATTGAATTGGTAAAGAAAATATTCAAAATACAAGTGCGTACAATAATTCTTTATTAATACTTTGGGCATTGGATATTAATCTTTAAAAATAACAGGCCGGCGAGTACCGGCCTGTTGATACTTGAATTTAAAGCGGAACTCTAATCGTAAATGTATATTCAGGTTTCTAATTACTTAAAGTTAACTATCATAAAATTTAATAAAAAATAAACCCGTCAGATTATAAAAATGTACCGACTAAAAAAAATTAATGTGCATTTCGCATCCATTCATTTATAAATTCAACATAAGAATCGCTTACAGGAAGTTCTTTAGAAGATTCGAGTGTTACTTTTTTATTGAGTATAGACATCACTTTGGCGGTTGAGATTATATAACTGCGATGGATCCTCCTGAACTTTGCAGAAGGAAGTTTTTCCAGCACAAGCTTCATGGTCATAAGAGTTAGTATGGGCTTTGAATTACTGATATGGATCTTTATATAATCTTCAAGGCCTTCAATATATTCAATCGTATTGACATCAATTTTTAGCATCCTGTATTCTGAACGCACAAAAAGAAATTCATCCTCGGGTGCTTTTATCAACGCCTTTTGCTGGTACAATGCAATTGCTTTTTGTACTGCTTTTGCAAAGCGGCCAAATTCAATTGGTTTTAATAAATAATCAACCGCTTCCAGTTCAAATCCTTCATAAGCGAACTTTTTATACGCTGTAGTAAAAATAATAAATGGTTTATGCTCCAATGAACGGGCGAGGTCGATCCCGGAAATATCCGGCATATTGATGTCAAGAAATAAAATATCAACTGAATTGTTGCGCAGGAATTCGGCTGCAGAAACAGCATCATCAAAAGTGTTGATCAGTTCAATGCCTGGTATTCGTGATACATATTGTTTAACCAGGTTAAGCGCAAGGGGTTCGTCATCAATTGCAACACATTTCAAAATTGTTTCAGCCATGATGACTTAAAATTTAAGCTTGTAATATTAAATGAACAGAATAAAAACCATCTTCTTCTTTAATTGTCAAAGTATGTTTACCGGGATATAAATGTTCTAATCTTTTTTGTGTGTTTATAATTCCAATGCCGGTACTTTCCAATTGATGCTTGAATGGAAATAACCTGTTGCGGCAAAAAAATCCGATACTGTCACTATATACCCTCAGGTCTATTGAAATAATAGAAGGTTCATTATTACTGATGCCGTATTTAAAAACATTTTCAATAAATGTTATGAGGATAAGGGGTGCAATCACTTTATCACTAAGGTTGCCATTAATTGCAAAATCAAGTGTAACTTTTGATCCAAGACGTAAACGCTGTAACTCTATATAATCACTGATAAAATTAGTTTCACTTACCAAAGACACAAAGTCTTCATTGGCATCATCTGTCACATAGCGCATGATGTTAGAAAGCTTCATTATACTCTCCGCCGTTTTTTCATCATGCATCACCGCCTGTGAATAAATATTATTAAGTGTATTAAATAAAAAATGAGGATTGATCTGTGCTTTTAAAATAGCAAGTTCAGCATTTGCTTTATCTGCTTCAGCTATAGCTGCCTGTTCTACGGCCATGCGCCAACGTTGTATTACCAAAATGGTTATGCTGAGCGCAATGATGAGGATGAAAAGAATAATACTAACAATATCCAGCCTGGGACCCATGAAACCACGCTCCATATTCTCGTGTTCTATATTCTCGTGCGCTTCATATAGATCCCGGGGAGATTTTTCTATATCAGGTTTACTATGGCTGGCAGATTCGAGAACAATTGGCTTAGGGGTAACATTGTTTACTGGCCAGTGACCTCTTTTTCGTTCAAGGTGTGCAAGACGATCAAATGGACGTATAAAAAAAACAGCCGTAGCAAGCAGGAATATGCTCAGAAAGTATAAAATATATTTTCTTGAAAAATAAAGTTTCGGGAATAAAAAGTTAGTGTGGATGTAAAAAATAAATATATACAAAGTAAAGTATAGCCAGGCTGATGACTTTAATGAACTTAGAAGCCCTGAATTACCTGAATGTCCGGCAACGAAAACCGCAGGAAGGCTCAGAAAAATAAGCCAGCAGATAATGTGCACTGCTATAATGTACCCCCTGGTCCTTTTCATAGCTCAAATAACGATATTACTCACCGTATTTTAACTATATATCGGTAATAGCTGCTTTTTCATAGATGAAAAATCCCTAAAAAAATATGGCCAGTGATAAAAATCACCGGCCTTGCTTACCTCTGAAACCACAAGAAAAATTTTTGAGGCGGTTTTAAATTATATACTAATAGCACTAAATGCTATAATGATTATTCTTTTGAAAATAGATTAGTTTATTGCAGTAAAATGCAATTCATCAAGTGAGCTTTAAATAAGATAGAATTGGAGAGGACTTTCTTTGGGGGCAGGAGGTAAAATTAATACTTTTCCTGAATTATCATAATTTTTTTTTAAAATATGTAGCAATTAAGCTATTTTTTTTCTTTGGCGGAAAATTACAATCATTTTTTATTAAAAATAATTCCTTGTAAGCCTTGCTGACAAAGGGTTATATGAATCACCTCTTTAAGGAAGCCTTGTAAATGGGTTTAAAATAAAATGTCTTTTATCAGCCTTTAAATCATCCCTGACAGGTTATTTTGCCTCAATAGCCACTACAAAAACTAATAAGCGTTAGTTTTGTGTATCACTATGGCTAAAATAAAGGCATCCAGGAACGGCACTAAAAAAGATGCCATTACAAAAAAAGCGGCTGGATTATTCAGGAAAAAGGGATTTGCCTCAAGTTCCATGCGTGAATTGGCAGATAGTATTGGTGTAGAAGCTTCAAGCTTATATAATCATATTGGATCTAAAAGCGAACTTTTACAAAGTATCTGTTTTAAGGTTGCTGATGATTTTAACAAGCACCTTGCCGGGGTTGAAGGTTCCGGCGAAAACAGCATTTCAAAATTGGAAAACCTTATCCGCTTTCATATTCACATGATGCTGGATTCATACGATGAAGTGTTTGTTGCAAACCATGAATGGAAACAATTGCAGGAACCTTTTTTGAATGATTTTCTTAATCAGCGAAAGTTATATGAGAACGCTTTAGTGGAAATTGTAACCACCGGAATAAATAAAACAGAGATAAAAAATATACATCCATATGTTGCAGTGCTCACTATTTTATCCGCAGTAAGGGGACTGGAATTTTGGCATCGTCACAAAAAAAATGTGGGTATTGAGGAACTGGAAAACGATATGGTCAATCATTTATTAAAAGGATTAACAAAATAAAAATGGCAGTACATTTTCATTCGCTAAAGATCAAAGACGTAAGAAGGGAAACCGCAGATTGTGTATCAGTTTGTTTTGATGTACCAAATGAACTTATGGATGAATTTCATTTTAAAGAAGGCCAGAATATTACTTTGAAAAAAACGATCGCTGGCGAAGAAATCAGACGCTCTTATTCTATTTGTGCTGCACCTCATGAAAAACAATTAAGGGTCGCTATTAAAAAAGTAGAGGGTGGTTTATTTTCCCGGTTTGCCAATGAAGAATTAAGTGCAGGTGATGAACTGGAAGTGTTGCCACCAACAGGAAAATTTAATGCGCACTTAAATGATACAAGTGTTGGCAACTATCTTGCAATAGCTGCTGGCAGTGGTATCACTCCCATTATTTCTATCATAAAACATACACTGCAATATCAGCCAACCAGCAACTTTACTTTGATATACAGCAACAGGAACAGGAGTTCAATTATATTTTTTGAAGAACTGGAAGCTTTAAAAAATAAATACATCCGCCGGTTTAATTTCATCAATCTTTTAAGCAGGGAAAAAACAGATGCCGAAATTTTTTATGGCAGGATAGATGAAACAAAACTTTCTGCACTTGACAAGTTGGTAGCATTTAAATCTTTTGATGAGATTTACATTTGCGGACCAGAAACAATGATCTTTCCCACAAGTAATTTTTTAGAAAAAAAAGGGATCAGCAAAAAGAATATTCATTTTGAATTATTCAATACGCCTGGCCAAATACAGGGAAAGAAAATAACTGAAATAATCAATGAAGAAGACCTTGGGCCAAAAAGCAACATCACCATAAAATTAGATGGCAGGTCATTTGGGTTTGATCTTCCTTATAAGGGATTAAGTATTCTTGATGGTGCTTTGCAACAAGGTGCTGATCTTCCTTATGCCTGTAAAGGTGGTGTATGTGCAACCTGTAGGGCCAGGCTTATTGAAGGAGAGGTTGACATGGATGTTAACTATGCATTGGAACCAGAAGAAATTGAACAGGGTTTTATTCTTACTTGTCAATCGCATCCAAAAACCGAAAAAGTATTTGTTGATTTTGATATAAAATAAGAAGGGCCCACCAAAGTTGGCGGACCCGCTCCCATTTAAACATATCATCAGAACTTAACTATCCTTGTAATTTTCCTTTGGCTTCCCTGTATTACTTCTACCAGGTATATGCCTGCTTTAAGATTACTACCAAAATTGGCAAGTTCATTAAGGTTGATATTTCCCGGCAGGTATTGCTTACCGTTTACATCATAAACCCTCACCTGTATTCTTTCGTTTGATACACTCGTAACATTTATATTGAATTCAGATTTTGTAGGATTAGGGAATACATGTACCTCTAATGATCCTTGATGAGGCAAAGGTTGTTCAATGGTTCCTTTTGCAAATCCTGCCGAACGACAAGCTGTTAAACTAACCTGAAGACTTCTTGTTTTACCAATACCACATCCATTAGATGGAGTAGCAGTTACAAATCCTGCATTTGCAGAAGGATAAGAAACAGTTATGCTGTTTGTCCCTTGTCCATTGAGAATAATTGCATTTGCTGGAACGGTCCATTGTACCCAGTTTGTATTTGAAGGAGCTGCAATGCTATAAATAACCTGGCGATCTGGACACGCCTGTATTTCATTTGCAGTTATCGTTCCAATTGTTCCGGGTTTTAAATTTGCCTGGATCGCAAGTGAACGTACATTGCCTGATGCACAATTACCATTAGCCATCACTGTTATATTACCTCCTGTAAATGCATTACTATAATTAACTACGATTACCGTATCATTTTCGCCGGCGCCTTCCGGATGAGAGGTTATTGACGCTCCTGTTGGAACGGCCCATGTATAATTGGTAGCATTTAAAACTTTGCGGATAATATAAGTAGCGGCAATACCTGCAGGAATAGCTGTTGAAGGCATATACAAACATGCATTCCCTGGGCCTTGTATCAATCCTGGTGTTGAAACAACAGCATTTGATATATTCATGTGGCGGTCATTGATACTGCCTCCACAATTATTTACTGCTCTAACACTTATTGTTCCTCCTGCGAATGCTGGGCCATACAACACGTTTATGATCGTATCATTTATTCCGTTTCCACCAGGATGGCTGTTGATGGTCATTCCTGCAGATACGATCCATGTATATGAAGTAGCCGCTGTTACTTTATTTATTTTATATACTGCTTCATTTGCTGTTCCTACAAAAGAGCAAACTTCTACAGGCCCTGTTATAAATCCTGGTGCAGAAGGAAATTGTGCAGCCAGGTAATGAATACCCAATGGACTGGTACCACAAGGCGATGTGGTTGTTACCCTGATTTGTTTGTAAGCATTCGCCGTAAATCCTGCCAGTATCGTAACCGTTAGTGTGTTTGTATTCTGGCCCGACACAATATTTACAGTTGTTGGAACTGACCATTGATAACCTGTAATACCTGGCAATGGATTAATCGTAAATACTACTTGTTCGCCGGTACCTACATAAGGGCACATATTAACGGGCCCTATTACTACTGGCGTACTAACGTCTCCATCTATTACTCCATCACAATTATTGTCTTTTCCATCACATAATTCTGGTGCGCCTGGATAAACTGTGTTATCTGCATCATCACAATCCGTATTGTCAATAACATAACCCGGAGGCATAGTAGCAGCAGTAATGGTATTGGCCGGATCGCCAAATCCATCATTATCTGCATCCCGATAGAATGTAAATGTTGTACCGCCTTCATCAATCAGGCCATTACAGTTATTGTCTATACCATCCAGTAATTCTGGTGCACCCGGATATACAAGATTATTATTGTCATCGCAATCTGTATTGTCAGTAACATATCCTGCAGGCGCACTACAAGCAACCTGCGAATTGTTTGCATCACCAAATCCATCGCCGTCAAGATCACGATAGAATGTTGACCCAACTCCTTCATCAATGGTTCCGTTACAATTGTTATCTTTCCCATCACATAATTCCGGGGCACCAGGATAAACCGTATTATCATTATCATTGCAATCCGTATTGTTTGCAACATATCCTGCAGGTGCACTACAAGCAACTTGTGAAGTGGCTGCATCACCAAATCCATCAGTATCAAGATCACGATAGAATGTTGTTCCGACCCCTTCATCAATGGTTCCATTACAATTGTTATCCTTGCCATCACATAATTCCGGGGCACCTGGATAAACTGTATTATCAGCATCATCACAATCGGTATTGTTGCTTACATAACCCGGAGGTATCGTACAACCAATGATACTAACGTTCGGATCACCGAATCCATCCCCATCTGCATCTGCATAATAGGGCGTGGTGCCGGCACCGTCATCGATCATTCCATTGCAATCATTATCTTTTCCATCACATAATTCAGGTGCACCAGGATAAACCGTGTTATCATTATCATTGCAATCAGTATTGTTTGCAACATAACCTACAGGTGCACTACAAGCAACTTGTGAAGTGGCTGCATCACCAAATCCATCTCCATCAAGATCACGATAGTATGTTGTTCCAACACCTTCATCAATGGTTCCATTACAATTGTTATCCTTGCCATCACATAATTCAGGTGCGCCGGGATAAACTGTATTATCTGCATCATCACAATCGGTATTGTTGCTTACATAACCCGGTGGTATCGTACAACCAATAATACTAACGTTCGGATCACCAAATCCATCCCCATCTGCATCTGCATAATAGGGCGTGGTGCCGGCACCGTCATCTATCATTCCATTGCAATCATTATCTTTCCCATCACATAATTCAGGGGCACCAGGATAAACTGTATTGTCATTATCATCGCAGTCTGTATTGTTTGCAACATAACCTGCAGGTGCACTACAAGCAACTTGTGAACTAGCTGCATCACCAAATCCATCTCCATCAAGATCACGATAGAATGTTGTTCCTACACCTTCGTCAATGGTTCCATTACAGTTATTGTCTTTGCCATCACATAATTCAGGTGCACCCGGATAAACAGTATTATCTGTATCATCACAATCAGTATTGTTACTTACATAACCAACTGGTGCACTGCATGCAATTTGCGAATTAGCCGCATCACCAAATCCATCGTTATCAAGATCACGGTAGAATGTAGATCCAACTCCTTCATCAATTGTTCCATTACAATTATTATCCTTACCATCGCACAATTCTGGTGCGCCAGGGAAAACAGTGTTATCATTGTCATCACAATCTGTATTGTTACTTACATAACCTGCCGGTGCAGTACAGGATAGTTGACTATTTCCTGCATCACCAAATCCATCGCCATCAAGATCACGATAGAAGGTTGGTGGTGTGATACCTTCATCAATGGTTCCGTTACAATTATTATCCTTACCATCGCATAATTCGGGAGCACCGGGATAGACAGTATTATCATTATCATCACAATCTGTATTATTTGCAACATATCCTGCCGGAGCTGTTGGTGAAGTGTCTGTAATGTTGTTAGCTGGATCTCCAAAAGTATCTCCATCTCCATCCGCATAATAAGTATATAGAATTACATCAAGCAAAGGATTGCTTACAAGATTTGTTGAACCAAAAGTAAATGGACTAAAAGCACTCACCGCTGTTCCTGTTGTAACAGTTCCTGAAGTAGTACCAGTGCTTGCAGCATTTCCAAGATCTTCCCAGGTGGTTCCTGTCCAATGAGCAATACGTGCCTGTGCAGGAACAGTAATATATTGACCACTTCCCGGATCAGTATAACTAAAAGTAAGATTCACGCTGCTTGTACCAGCTTCTCTTTTTACTTCCCAATATTCATAACCACTTACACGAAGCATTGATCCTGCATGATTGCTGGTATCAAAACCGGCGAGCGAAGGATTGCTTTTAAGATATTGAGCACTGACCCTGTCTGCTGTGGTTCCTGGCGCAGTCATGGCAACTGGCTTTAGCGTTGTTCCGTCACCGGTAGGAAATTCAAATACATCATTACCTATTTTTGCAATTGTACCATTAACATGGCTTGCATTTGTGGCGCCTGATTGTGTAGCATTGTCGTTTAATATAAGCGGATTTACAGAACTGCTCACAATATGACCGCCATTAAAGGTAATTTTTGTTGATACGGTTACAGGTGAATTCAATGTAACATTTACAGAGCCGGTTTTTGCTAAATAAAATTGGGGGATCACAATTGACTGTGTACCCAGTTGCTCAATAGCTCCGTTATTACTGCTTAAAAATTTTATTGAATCGCTAACATCAATATTAGTTGCTGAATTAAATGTTAGATTTTTATTGACTATCGTAGGAACGCTGTATGCAAAATGAATTGTACCAGCAACGCGGTTCATTGTTACGTTACCGTTATATGTATCAGATTCCTGGTAACTTTCAAATAATGTTGCTGCTGAGTTATTGGTGTAGCTAACATCACTGTTAAATACATTTCCCCTCAAATAAGCAGAACCTGTATTTGTTCCATCATCAGAAATATTTACTGTTCCTGTAATTATATTTTCAGTAAAATCGTCTGTACCACTTCCGGTAAATCCGTTTACATTA
>JBDTLP010000101.1:0-18655 GCA_039934735.1 Ferruginibacter sp.
ATGATACTCCTATATTAAGCAAACACTTATACTTAGTGTGGAGTATTTCTTTTAATAAATATTGGTTTCGACATCACACAGAAACTAAAGTATCAGATTTAAAGAAAGTAATTGGTGTGAAGGAAAGTAAACGATTATATGAGATAAGTAGTGTTGATGGATTATTAAAATTAAACCCAATAAAAGTTAGATTAAATCACCTTGGGGAAATTACAAAAATTGGCGAATAATGATAAAACGCACCCTCTACTTCGGAAACCCCGCCTATCTCAAAACAAAAGACGAACAACTCGTCTTTCATAGTGAAGATACAGGCGAAGTAAAAACCTTGCCCATAGAAGATATTGGCGTTCTCATTATAGATCATCAGCAAATCACCATTACTCAGTCATTGATTGCAAAATTGCTGGAGAACAATGTAGCCTTTATAACCTGCGATCATAACCACCACCCTACCGGGCTGCTTTTAAATTTAGATGGCCATACATTACAAAGTCAGAAATTCCAGGCACAATTGGAAGCTACGGTACCATTGAAGAAACAATTGTGGCAGCAAACCATTAGTTGTAAAATAAATAACCAGGCTTCATTGCTAGAAACAACCAGGATACCTGTAAAGAATATGCGCAATTGGGCCGCAGAAGTTAAAAGCGGTGACAGTGAAAATCATGAAGCGGTGGCTGCAGTTTATTATTGGAAAAATATCTTCCAGCTTTTCCCTGATTTTAAAAGAGAGCGATTTGGAGAAGCACCGAACAATTTATTGAATTATGGCTATGCAATATTAAGAGCTATTGTAGCAAGAAATATAGTAGCCAGTGGAATGTTGCCAACTTTGGGCATCTTTCACAGAAACCAGTACAATGCCTATTGCCTGGCAGATGATATTATGGAACCATACCGGCCTTTTGTTGACAAAGTAGTATTGAATATTGTAAACCTGAATGGAAAATTTTTGGAACTTACTCCTGCCATGAAAAAAGAATTACTGAATATACCGGTGATGGATGTAAAGATCGGCAATGAAAAAAGCCCGCTGATGGTTGCTGTTCAAAAAACAACAGCTTCCTTATCAAAATGCTTTGAAGGGAAACAAAGAAAAATAGCATACCCGGAATTTGTGTGATGAATTAATACTTCAATCTTGAATAACAGGTTAAATGCATACCGTATTATGTGGGTACTTGTATTTTTCGACCTTCCTACAGAAACTCAGAAAGAGCGTAAGATCTATGCCCTTTTCAGGAAAAATATCATGAAAGATGGTTTCCAGATGTTCCAGTTCAGCATATACCTGCGCCATTGCGCCAGTCGGGAAAATGCCGAAGTGCATATCAACCGGGTAAAAAAAATATTGCCGGAAAAGGGCCATGTAGGTATCATGTGCATTACCGATAAACAATTTGGCATGATAGAAATATTCCATGGAAAGAAGATCACTTCCGCAGCAGCACCCGTACAACAGCTTGAAATGTTCTGATTTTCAAGACCAAAAACAAAAAGAACAGGATTAAAAAAAGGAGACCTTGTATCCTTTTTTTAATCCTGTAAAGTAACTTAGATCCTTACCCAGTAACACTTTCAGCAAAACCAGTTGTATAAGAACTAAGTTAGTAAAAAGTTTGAAAGCAAATCACAACATCAGCCGGCAGCAAGATTGCGCATGATTAGTTGTATAAGAACTAAGTTAGTAAAAAGTTTGAAAGCAAATCACAACAAAGATGCAGGTGTAAAGCTTGCCATTACAGTTGTATAAGAACTAAGTTAGTAAAAAGTTTGAAAGCAAATCACAACTAACGCCTGCAGGTGCGGTAGAATTTACTAGTTGTATAAGAACTAAGTTAGTAAAAAGTTTGAAAGCAAATCACAACAGCTCCGTGTAGGTCGTCCTGAATTTAGTTGTATAAGAACTAAGTTAGTAAAAAGTTTGAAAGCAAATCACAACAACGAGTCTAAGCAAGACGATATTAAGAGTGTTGTATAAGAACTAAGTTAGTAAAAAGTTTGAAAGCAAATCACAACAGCTGCGTGTTGGTCGTCCTGAATTTAAAGTTGTATAAGAACTAAGTTAGTAAAAAGTTTGAAAGCAAATCACAACACTGATGAAGCAATAACGGCCGCAATCATTGTTGTATAAGAACTAAGTTAGTAAAAAGTTTGAAAGCAAATCACAACGAAACCTGTTAGCATTAAAAAATGAATCTGGTTGTATAAGAACTAAGTTAGTAAAAAGTTTGAAAGCAAATCACAACGTAAGGAATAGGAGCCGGTAAGCTTTGAAGGTTGTATAAGAACTAAGTTAGTAAAAAGTTTGAAAGCAAATCACAACAGTTGCGGGTGGGGCGTCCTGAATTTAAAAGTTGTATAAGAACTAAGTTAGTAAAAAGTTTGAAAGCAAATCACAACATAACTGCACATAAGCTTCATAAAAATGATGTTGTATAAGAACTAAGTTAGTAAAAAGTTTGAAAGCAAATCACAACTAGTCTTTATTTTTCCCGAACTTTTCTTTTGTTGTATAAGAACTAAGTTAGTAAAAAGTTTGAAAGCAAATCACAACAGCGAGGGGCAATGGTGATATTTTCAGTGTGTTGTATAAGAACTAAGTTAGTAAAAAGTTTGAAAGCAAATCACAACCCAAGTAATGAAGTATTGGTTTTTTGCATCGTTGTATAAGAACTAAGTTAGTAAAAAGTTTGAAAGCAAATCACAACTATCTAATACGATGTCCTTGGAACAAGGCTGTTGTATAAGAACTAAGTTAGTAAAAAGTTTGAAAGCAAATCACAACTGCCCGAAGTGCGGACACATTAACAGGATTGTTGTATAAGAACTAAGTTAGTAAAAAGTTTGAAAGCAAATCACAACCAATCTATACCTGAAACTGAAGAACATGCTGTTGTATAAGAACTAAGTTAGTAAAAAGTTTGAAAGCAAATCACAACTAAAACAATAAACATGAAATTTAACAATCAGTTGTATAAGAACTAAGTTAGTAAAAAGTTTGAAAGCAAATCACAACCTGGGATCAAAATCCCAAACACTAATATTTGTTGTATAAGAACTAAGTTAGTAAAAAGTTTGAAAGCAAATCACAACAATTAGGAGCTACACCTACAATTTTTATTAGTTGTATAAGAACTAAGTTAGTAAAAAGTTTGAAAGCAAATCACAACGTACGAAGTAAAAGCCCGCATCGGTGGTGAGTTGTATAAGAACTAAGTTAGTAAAAAGTTTGAAAGCAAATCACAACTGAAGGCGCAAGTTGAACTTAACCACGCCCGTTGTATAAGAACTAAGTTAGTAAAAAGTTTGAAAGCAAATCACAACAGATTCAATTTTGTAACCTTTGTCCTTCATGTTGTATAAGAACTAAGTTAGTAAAAAGTTTGAAAGCAAATCACAACTATCTGCGTTGTACAGATATGGCGGGTATTGTTGTATAAGAACTAAGTTAGTAAAAAGTTTGAAAGCAAATCACAACTGTTTACGCTTGGGTAAAACGGGAAAAGAGTTGTATAAGAACTAAGTTAGTAAAAAGTTTGAAAGCAAATCACAACTGAAAATTTGCACATGCTTACAACTCCCGGTTGTATAAGAACTAAGTTAGTAAAAAGTTTGAAAGCAAATCACAACCCACTGGGTATTTTCCCGTTTCCCTTTTAGTTGTATAAGAACTAAGTTAGTAAAAAGTTTGAAAGCAAATCACAACTACACTGCAGTAGAAAACCAGCTGGATAAAGTTGTATAAGAACTAAGTTAGTAAAAAGTTTGAAAGCAAATCACAACGTACAAGCCCGGTTGGTACGAATGCCGACAGTTGTATAAGAACTAAGTTAGTAAAAAGTTTGAAAGCAAATCACAACTGGATGGCAGTGATCTGCAGCGATAAAATAGTTGTATAAGAACTAAGTTAGTAAAAAGTTTGAAAGCAAATCACAACACTTGAGTGGTATGGGTACTGGTATGATCGGTTGTATAAGAACTAAGTTAGTAAAAAGTTTGAAAGCAAATCACAACTATTATGCACCATTGGTGGTAACAGGGGCGGTTGTATAAGAACTAAGTTAGTAAAAAGTTTGAAAGCAAATCACAACAAGAGAAGCATGGCACTATTGAGAATGATAGTTGTATAAGAACTAAGTTAGTAAAAAGTTTGAAAGCAAATCACAACGTACTCTTCAGTGCCGTTAAGCTTTTTTTGGTTGTATAAGAACTAAGTTAGTAAAAAGTTTGAAAGCAAATCACAACTAAATAAGGAGTGGTTTGTATCTTATAAGGTTGTATAAGAACTAAGTTAGTAAAAAGTTTGAAAGCAAATCACAACTAAAGCCCTGGAAAGATATGCCTGGTGGATGTTGTATAAGAACTAAGTTAGTAAAAAGTCTGAAAGCAAATCACAACAATTGGCCGCATCCTCAATACTACCAAGGGTAAAATGATTATTTCTTTTTCGCCATTACCCTTACTTCCTCTATAGGGGGAATATATACAGCCTGTGGCTCAGCGTCAATTAGTTTCTGTCTCTCTTTTAATAACTCAGCATCCTTCTTATCAAAAGTGCCCACGTCAAATACCTGCATACCTTCTCCTACAAACGCCTCAACCCTTCGCTTATCAATACCAAGTATAACCCGAACGCATAGAAGCCAATGAGTTGGTTTGGCAGGTTTGGGAAATATAAATTCAAATGATGGCAATGCTTCAGCTAAAAATATCCAGTCACTCAACTGGCGGCTATGCATCGCTGTTTTCTTAGTTTTATCCCAACAAAATAATGTCACCTCGTAATAATAGCAATTCGCATCATATACCGGGAAAAGCGTATGCCGCAACACATCCAGATCAACAGCAATCTCGTTTTTTAATTTCTTTACAGCACATTTAATTTCACCATGTTTTGCAAATGGATAATCAGGATTGATCTCCATTCCTTTTAATTGTCGCAGCATTAAAAAATGATTGTCAAGCTCCTCCATTCTAAATGCTTTTCTAAGCCTTCCATAAAAAGTTGATCTACCAAGGCTGTCAGTATAAATCGGAATAAGACTATTAATTTCCGATGCCAGATTATTTATAAAACCAGTGCGTTCTTTATTTCGTGTAAATGCAACTGATTTCTTACCAGTCGTTTTCGGTAGCGCCCGAATGATATAACCATCCTTTTTTTGCACATGAACCTTGCCATCCATCTTACCACTCATTTTAAACAATGCCCGGGAAACTTTTGTCATTTTGAGCCCTTTTTAGTACATTTAATAAAGAAAAAATTAGTAAATACTATTTACTCAAATATCCATATTTTTCTCAATAATTACTAAATTCTCTCCTGATCTTCCCCTGATATTGTCCTGACGTTTGCCTGATCTTTCCCTGAAATAAATTGCTCCTAAACTGTATATAGAACCGTATTTAAAGCCACCTAACAAGCATCTTAACTGCCTTTAAACTACATTTTTACTGGGTTCAATAAGGATATAACCGTATCCCCCATTCATTTGCGAGGCTTTAAATACCTTTTACCTTATTTAAAATCCTTTCTCTGTTTCCTGTTTGTGATTACATTTGTTTCACTCATAAAAAACTGCCTCAAACCAATGTCAAAAAGAACACTTATACTTTTAGGATTTATCATTCTAAAATTCTTATTGCAGCATTTTCTCATCAGCCCCGAATATGATCTGCAAAGAGATGAATACCTGCACCTCGACCAGGGCCATCATCTTGCCTGGGGGTATGAATCGGTGCCACCATTTACTTCATGGATATCATGGATCATTTTTCAACTCGGTAATTCAGTGTTCTGGGTTAAATTTTTTCCCAGCTTATTTGGAGCACTCACGATCTTAGTTGTATGGAAAACGATTGAGGTATTAAATGGAAACCTTTTTGCACTTATAATGGGAGCTACTGCCGCAACTTTTTCTGTATTGTTGCGTATCAATATTTTATACCAACCCAATTCTTTTGACATACTAAGCTGGACATTGTTTTATTATACCTTCATTTGTTACATCAAAACAGAAAAAATAAAATGGCTCTATTTTGCAGCCATCGTTTTTGCAATAGGTTTTTTAAATAAGTACAACATTGCTTTTTTATTGATCGGTCTGGTGCCTGCCATCTTATTAACAGAACAACGTAAACTGCTTTTGAATAAGCATGTGTACTTTGCGATGATCGTTTCATTATTGCTCATTTCACCCAACCTTATATGGCAGTATCAAAATAATTTTGCAGTATTGCGCCACATGAAAGAACTGGCAGAAACACAACTTGTAAATGTACAACGCAGTGATTTCTTAAAAGAGCAACTACTTTTTTTCTTCAATTCGATCTTTGTGCTCGTTATAGCATTGATCGGATTTTTTATTTACCCGCCTTTTAAGAAGTATCGTTTGTTTTTTTGGTCATTGATATTTACGCTAATAGTATTCACTTACTTTAAAGCAAAAGGATATTACGCAATTGGCCTCTACCCTATATTGTTAGCCTTTGGCGCTGTTTACCTGGAATATCTTACAAGCAATGGCTGGAAGAAATGGTTTCGCCCAATATGCATTTTGGTTTCATTGCTGATATTCTTACCTGCCATAAAAAAAATATTCCCTGTTGAAAGCCCTGAAGAAATTGTAAAAGATTCAAAAGGAAAAACGCATCGCTGGGAAGATGGCAAAGAACATATTTTACAACAGGATTTTGCAGACATGCTTGGTTGGCGTGAATTAGCCGCCAGGACTGACAGCATTTATAAAACGCTCCCGGATAAAGAACATACTATTGTCCTCTGCGCCAACTATGGAGAGGCAGGTGCTATTAATTTTTATACTAAAGAAAAAATACAGGCTGTTTCAATCAATGCAGATTATATCAATTGGTTTCATCTTGATAAAAAAATCCTTTCTGCCATTTTAGTAAAAGATGATTCTAAGGAAAATGTTGATCATGAAAAAACACTTTTTGAATCTGTCATTTTAAGAGGAACAATTGAAAATGAATTTGCGAGGGAAAAAGGCACACGTATTTTTCTTTTATCAGGACCGAAGACGGATATTAATAAGGTAATTGAAGAAGAGATCAACAAAAAAAATCGATAGGTGAATATATCAATGAGTGAATAAGTGAATGGGCCAATAGGTGAATATTAGTGCTTACATGTTGTTAAGCAATTCACTTATTGACCCATTGACCTATTCACCAACGTTATCCGGCTTTCTTCAAAACCGTTTTCTGCATTGTTTGTTCCAATATCGGTTTTGCAAAATCCCAGATTTCATTTGAACCATCTTTGATTACAACCTGTGTATTATATACTTTGGAATATTCGATATTATATTCTTTCCAGGTACCTCCGCCATTGGAAACATTTTGTAAAAATGGTTCAAAGCGGTCCATCGATTTTGCAAACTTTGCATCGTCTGTTTCACATGCTTCAAATTCTTCCCAAAGTGCAATCATCTCATCGGCCTGGTCCTTTGGCAAAATCCCAAAAATACGTTGTGCTGCCAAACGTTCGGCTTCTGTGTTGGTATGGTTTCTTTTTGTATCATAGATAAAAATATCTCCTGCATCGATCTCAACAATATCATGGATCAAAACCATTTTCATCACTTTCAATACATCCACTTTAACATTGGAATGCTCTGCCAAAACAATGGTCATCATCGCAAGATGCCAGCTATGTTCCGCATCATTTTCAGAACGTTCACTATTGAAAAGTTTCGTTTTGCGCTGTATGTATTTTAACTTATCAATTTCATGAATAAAAGCCACCTGGCTCAGTAATCTTTCATTAATCATCATCATAAGCAAGCGTTTTGTTTTTAATCGGTTAATTAGAAGCACACATATGGACTATAAAGAACATAAAAATTTAATATTTATTGTGCCACGAAGGCGATTTATTGGCATTGAGTGAATGGGTGAATGAGTGAATACCAGTATCGAAATCTTTGCATTTTATAATTATCTTGCCTTATTAAAAACAACTCACAACTCACAACTCACAATATGGCTTATATACCTCAAAAGGATCGATACAATAAAATGGAATTCAGAAGATGTGGAGATAGTGGAATTAAATTACCAGCCATTTCTTTGGGACTGTGGCACAATTTCGGACAACCAGACTCGTTGGAAAATTGCAGAGCTATGTTGCATACTGCATTCGATAATGGCATCACTCATTTTGATCTTGCAAATAATTATGGTCCACCGCCAGGCGCTGCTGAAGAAACGTTTGGAAAAATATTTAAAGATGATTTTAAAACACATCGAGATGAATTGATCATCTCTTCCAAAGCCGGATGGAAAATGTGGGAAGGCCCTTATGGAGATCTTGGATCAAAAAAATATTTAGTCGCAAGCCTCGATCAGAGTTTAAAAAGAATGGGCATTGAATACGTTGATATTTTTTATCATCATCGCCCCGACCCTGAAACAAATTTAGAAGAGACAATGAAAACCCTTGACTTGTTTGTAAGGCAAGGCAAAGCATTGTATGTTGGCATTTCAAGTTATCAGCCAGAAGAAGCTGCAAAAGCATTTAGCATTTTAAAACAATTGGGAACACCTTGTCTTATTCATCAACCAAAATATTCTATGCTGAACCGTTGGGTTGAAAATGGATTAATGGATTTACTTGAAAAAGAAAAAGTAGGTTGTATTGCGTTTTCGTGCCTGGCACAAGGATTACTTACCAATAAATATTTAAAAGGAATTCCTGCAGATTCAAGAGCAGGCAGGCATTTGGAAAATGGTGCTATCACTGAAGATGCAGTTACACCCGTGCTCATAAAAAAAATACAGGATCTAAATAACATTGCTGCATCAAGAGGACAAACACTTGCACAAATGGCGATTGCATGGGTGTTAAAAGATAAACGAATCACGTCAGTAATACTTGGCGCCAGTAAGCCGGAACAAATAATGGATTCATTAAAAGCAATTGAGAATTATCGTTTTTCACTGGAGGAATTGAATAATATAGAAAATATTTTAAAGTAAACCCTGAAAAATAATTTGAAAATGAATGAATTAAAGAACCATTTTATAAAGTGGCTTGATTATTTATAACCAAATAATTTTTAATTCTTAATTTTTAATTGCCTGGAAAATGTCTCAATAATATTCCAGGTACTCACATCTCCATTAAAAACCGCATTCAACCCCTGCTCCTCCATAGGTGGATCACCAATATACTCATCCCCTTTCTGCCAACGTGTATGAGTGGGCGTTACAATCCCTCCATAACTCCAAAAATTAGCACCCCCTAATGCAGCATTATTACTTTTACTTTTTTGAAGTCGGGTAAAAATGCTCTGATAATATTTATCCCGATAATTTGTTGTTGAGCTAAGATCGAAAGAATGTCCATCCCTGGGTAATCCAAATTCTTCTATTACCAATGGCTTGTTTAATTTATTTGCTACATCAAGGTGCTTCGAAATATAGTCCATTGTTTTATTTAAAACACTATCCATACCTCCCGGAATATCTGTTCCTTTGAACCATTCCCAGTTTTTTGGCCAGATATGGATAGTTAGGTAATCAATATTTTTATCAGCATGAATGGTTTCATAGATACCAATATTTTCCGTTCCAATATATCCTTCCGTTCCAATTGTTATCAAATGATTTTTATCTGTTGATTTTATGAATGCGGCAACGGATGCTATCCATTGTTTATAATTATCTATTGCTGCAGGTCGCATGGGCCTTGGTTCATTGGCTAGTTCCCAACTCATGATGGCAGTATCATCAACATATTTTTTATTTGTAATGGTATTTATTCGGTTAATGATATAAGCGACCTGTTTCAAATAATCTGCTTTACAGGATTCACAACTATAAAACTTACTTACATAATCCCGGGTTTCATCCCAATCTAATTTTCTACGAAAAACAGAATCTGTTATTTGATCATTCCATCTCAGGTATTGAAGAAAACCTCCACTCCATTCCCAGTTATTGCTCAGGAATATAACGGCTTTCATATTTCGTTTACCCATCTCTGATAGTAAGACATCCAAACCCTTAAGAAAATCTTTATCAAAAACTCCCTTCGCAATTTGTAACGGTGGACCAACACGATCTACACCACTAACCAATCCCTCTCCTTCCGGACCCGCTAATACCCGTAAATTTGTAACACCCTTATTTTTTAAAAAATCCAGTTCTGCTTTAAGACGCACTATTCCTTTTTTGTTGCTCTTTTGTAATCCAAGAAATCCTCCATACCAATAGTTGGTACCAATATAATAAACAGGTTTATTGTTAATAATAAACTGGTGATCCTTTACTTTGATATATTGATTCGTTTGTGACCTGGTATCACAATAGCAAATAATTACCATGAAACTTGCAAGTAGGAATTGTGTAAATTGTTTTTTTTTCAAAATATTTATTTTAATCTTAGTTCAAATCATTTCCATTACGTGTTATACAAAATAATGCATTTACTTCAAGGTTTGTATTAAAAAGTTGTCTACTTTTAGCCCGGTTTTTCATAGGATATTGGATTTTAAAGCGGGGCTGGATTTTTATCCCGGCCCCTTTTTTATTTTTTATACCATCCTAACTACTTTTTTAAGGAATATTATTGCCAGTTAATCCGTAAAATAATACCTTTAAAGAGTTAAGAGTGTAGAGTTAATAATTATGAGTTAAGAATTCCAAACTCATAACTCTAAACTCATAATTCTAAACTCATAACTCCAAACTCTAAACTCATTTATCATGCAATGGCAAGGAAGAAAAGAAAGTGACAACGTAGAAGACCGCAGGGGAATGTCTGGTGGTGGAAAGATGATTGCTGGTGGTGGTATCATCGGGGTGATCGTGCTGGTTATAAATTTATTGTTGGGCGGAGGAAACGGCGAACAGGGGATACAGTTACCTACTCCCTCTCAGCAAACACAACAATCTCAATTATCACCACAGGAACAAGCTGCCGATGATCAACGGGCATCGTTGGTAAAAGTTGTATTAGCCGATACAGAAGATGTATGGGGAAAAATATTTTCCCAGGATGGAGAACAATACACAAAACCTACACTTGTATTATTTCGTGACCAGGTAGAATCTGCCTGTGGAAATGCAAGTGCTGCATCCGGGCCTTTCTATTGTCCTGGAGATCAAAAACTATATATAGATCTTTCATTTTACCAGGAATTACAGCAACGCTTTCATGCGCCTGGAGATTTTGCAATGGCTTATGTAGTGGCGCACGAAGTAGGCCATCATATCCAAAAACTAATGGGTATTTCCGATAAAATGCAACGTTTGCGTGGTCAACTTAGCGATGAGGAATACAACAAGTATTCAGTAAAACTGGAACTGCAGGCAGATTTTTATGCAGGTGTATGGGCAAACCACGCACAGGAAATAAAAACAGCTGATGGAAAAAGCATCATAGATCCGGGAGATATTGATGAAGCATTGACTGCAGCCAATGCAATAGGAGATGATCGGCTTCAAAAACAGGCGCAGGGATATGTCGTTCCCGAATCATTTACACATGGCACTTCTGCTCAGCGTGTATATTGGTTTAAAAAGGGATTTAAAACGGGTGATATCAAACAAGGTGATACATTTAATGCACCAGATCTTTAAATCGTTGCTTATTCACATTCAATAAATTTATTCAATATTAAAATTACGCTTGTAGCATTGCTTAAAACTTAATAACGGTTACCTGTTATTAGAAAAGTAATTCGTCATATTGTTTGAAACTAACGGTGTGCAATATTTCTCCCCAAATTATTAGCATGGTATTTGTTTTTACTAAAAAAAATAATACATATGCCTAAAGATGGACCTATTATTATTATAGAAGACGACATGGACGATCGGTTTACATTAGAAGAAGCTTTAAAAGAAGCAAATGTATCAAACGAATTGGCTTTTTTCGACAATGGCCCAGATGCATTTGAATTTTTAAAAACAACAATTCGACAGCCTTTCATTATACTTTGTGATGTAAATCTGCCAAGGCAAAATGGGATTGAATTCAAAAGAGAATTGGATAATGACCCTACAATGCGTGCCATGTCAATTCCCTTTATTTTTTATACAACATTCGTATCACAATACGCGGTAAACGAAGCTTATAAAAATATGACCGTGCAGGGCTTCTTCCAGAAAAATAATACTCATAAAGAATTAAAAGATGTTGTAAGAATTATTATTGATTATTGGAGAATTTGCAGGCAGCCCCAAAATTTAGAACAGTTCAAATAATTGATTTTTAATAAATTTATTTACACAAATGATCACCTGTTCAGTATTATAAGTGATCGTTTACAAAACTTTGTTTGCAACAGATTTTACATTTCTTCTTCCTAAATTAAATCATCATAATTAAAGTACTGGAAATGCCATGAAAGAAAAAAAGAAGGCTATATTTTCAGATTTACTTTTTCTAACCATCACACTTATCTTCCTATGGGTTTCTTTTATATCCTATCAGCGTATCGTTAGACTGAATGATGATTATGGCTGGATATCCCATTCTCACTTTGTGAAACTTAAACTGGAACAATTGTTATCCAATGTAAAAGATGCTGAAGCTACACAAAGAGAATTTTTACTTACAAAAGATGCTGCTTTTCTTCAACCACTTAACGTTAGTATTGAAAACAGCAATACTTTACTTTCTGAACTTGATTCATTAACGATTGATAATAAGTCTCAGCAGGAAAAAACACTTCAATTAAAAAACCTGGTTACTGAAAGATTCACAAAACTTAACAATGGCATCCAACTTTATCATGATAAAAGTTCAGTAATACCAAATTCTTTGCAGGAAGGAAGAGATCAAATGAACAAAGTTAAGTTGCTCGCTAAATTTATGATACAGGATGAAGATCACCTGTTGAATGAAAGAACGAAAGAAAAAAATAAAAGTGTATCTATAACGCCAAGGTATACCCTACTTCTGTCATTAGCTGCTATACTTGTAGTAGTGATTGCTTATTTCAGGATGAGGGTCGAGAAAAATTTACGTTTTCGTGCAGAAGACAGTGAAGCGACCATTCATAATTTTTTTATGCAGGTGCCGGCAATGGTGGCTATTGTCAAAGGCTCAGAACATCGTTTTGAATTTATAAACCCTGCATTTAGTGAATTACTCGGTAAAGAAGATCTTACCGGTAAAACAGTATATGAATCAATACCAGCATTAAATGGCGAAGCATACCATGAAATATTAAACGAAGTTTATGAAACCGGGAAACCATTTATTGGCAAGGAAATGAAAATCTCTTATGGCAAAATTGAAAATGGTATAAACATGTACGTCAATCTAATTTTACAGGCATACGCAAATACAAAGGGCGAAAAAGAAGGTATTCTTGTGTTTGGTTATGATGTTTCTGAACAGGTAATTATCCGCAAACAAATTGAAGAAATAGAACTTCGTTCCCGGTTAGCAATAGATGCAGCAAACATGGGCACTTTTGATTGGGATTTAAAAAATCAGCAGTTCTTAAGTTCACCCAGGCTTATAGAAATTTTTGGATTCGGGAATAAACAAGATATTAATCACAAACAACTTATTAGTGTTTTTCATCCTGATGACAAGCTGATACGTGATCGTGCGGTTACTGATTCACTTCATAAAGGATCACTGGAATATGTGGCAAGGGTAATATGGCCCGATAAATCTATACATTGGATAAATGTTTTTGGGAAAATTATTCGCAATGATAGAAAAGAGCCTGTACGTATGTATGGAACCGTAATTGACATAACCCGGCAAAAAAATATATTGGATGAACTCAGGGAAAGTGAATCTAAGTTTAGATTACTGGCCGATTCAATGCCCCAGCTAATCTGGACGGGTAACGCTTCGGGTGAATTGAATTATTTTAATAAAGCTGTTTATGAATTTTCTGGCCTTAGTGTAAATGATCTTGATGAACAAGGATGGTTGAGTATAGTACATCCTGATGAAAGGGATGACAATATGAAAAAATGGCAACTTGCAGTAAGTACTGCTTCAGAATTTATTTTTGAACATAGGTTTCGTAACTACAAAGGCGAATACAGGTGGCAGTTAAGCAGGGCACTTCCACAGAAAAATATAGAAGGCAAAATACAGATGTGGGTTGGAACCAGTACAGATATTGACGAACAGAAGAATTTTTCTGCAAGGCTACAGGAAAAAATAAATGAACGCACTTTTGAATTAGCAGAACTTAACAAAGAACTTCTTTTAAAAAACAACATCTTTGAGCAGGCGGAAGATAATGCACTTATTGGAAGTTATTCATTGAGTTTACAAACGGGAGAAATGGAATATTCGGCTAACCTTTACCGGTTGCTTGGATATGAGCCTGGTGAATTTATTCCTTCTTTTGAAAAATATATCTCTTTCGTTCATCCCGATGATAAGGAACAGGTAATGAAAGATGGAAATGAAACTTTTGAAACAAAAAAACTTACAGAACATGTTCATCGTGTTATTACCAAAAATGGAATAATAAAACATTTTCGTTCGAGTGGAAAGTTTTTTGGCGAAGGGGATGCTATTTCTATGATAGGAACAGTTCAGGATGTATCTCAAGATATTTTATTAAATGAAATGCTTCGGAAACAAAACCTGGAACTTGAGAGAAGTAATACCGAACTTGAATCGTTCAACTATATCGCAAGCCATGACCTACAGGAACCATTGCGTAAGATACAGGCTTTTTCACATCGCATTATGGAAAAGGACAAAGGCAATCTTTCTGAAAGTGCTACAGATTATTTCAGGAGAATTACAAATGCAGCCTTTCGCATGCAAAATCTCATAGATGCTTTAATAAGCTATTCACGAACAAATGCAACTACAGCAACAACAGTTTTTACAGATCTAAATATTTTATTGGAATCAGTAAAAGAAAATTTGCAGGATAGCATAGAAGAAAAAAATGCCAGCATAGAATATAATAATTTGCCAATGGTAAAAATTATACCGCTCCAGTTTCAGCAACTCTTTATAAATTTAATTTCCAATTCAATAAAATATAGTAAAAAAGATATACCACCACATATCATTATTACTGCAATCAATGTTTCTGGTAAGGAAATAGATGATGAAGTTGTAAATGAGACTATAAATTATTGGAAGATAAGTGTTGAGGATAATGGCATTGGTTTCGAGCAACAATATGCAACAAAAATTTTTGAATTATTCCAGCGATTACATATTACATCTGCTTATTTAGGTACAGGCATAGGATTAGCTATTTGTAGCAAAATCATGCGCAACCATGAAGGATTTATTAATGCATTTGGCAGGCCTGGGATTGGTTCTACATTTAATATTTATCTTCCTTTCAAAGAATAAATTCATTACTTTACAGCAATCTTTATATCCTGGTAAAGCTAAAAATACCATCTCAAAATGACGCATTCGAAAAGAATATTATTGGTAGATGATGATGTGGATGACCAGGTTTTTTTTGTTGATGCCATAGCTGAAATTAATCTTTCCATCGATTGTAAAATAGCAAACAATGGCCTTGAAGCATTGCATCATATAGAGATTACACCAGCGTTCGATTTTATTTTCCTGGATTTGAATATGCCTATCATGAACGGATTCGAATGTCTGACTTCTATAAAAAAAAAGGAACAATATAGAAATATACCGATAGTAATCTTTACTACTTCAAAAAATACTCATGACATTGAGCGTACCAAAAAATTAGGTGCCAGTTTGTTTTTTACCAAGCCGAATAATTTCAATATACTTTGTGATAAATTGAAACAGATTTTTGAGTCAGGAACTTCTACTCATTCTTTCGTTATTTAATTTATTAAAAAAGTATTGACTCTTTCAATAAGTTTACAATAATAAATAATTATTTAACTTCAAATCCTACCTGTATGTCACCCCAAAGTAAGTTTACAGTACCATTTTTGTCAATAGTAAAGGTCATTTTTTCTGAAAATGCAGCTGCTTTTCCAGGCTTCACTTTCACTCTCAAAACATCGTCTGCAGATTTGTAATCAAACGCACCCCATTGATCCCAGGTTTTATTAAAAATAATGGTCCATTCATCTTTCCCGGAAATTGTGAAGAAACCATATTTACCTGCTGGTAGTTCGTGGCCATTTATTTTTATATCTTTATTTGTTTCAAAAAAAGTAGCTTCGTTTGCGCCTGTCCGCCAAACTACCCCTGCTTTTGGCTCCAGGGTATCACCTATTACTCTACCCCTCACAGAAGGCTGACTGTAATCGATATGAATAACTGCACCCGACCCTATTGTTTGGCTAACATTTGCCGGTGGGCTTAGGCGTTTACTTTTATCTTTCCCGTGTTGTGCACAGGTTGAAAGTGTAGAAAATAGAAGTACAACAACTGTTGCTAAAGAAAATATCTTTTTCATAAATACTATTTGGTTGAACTAACAAATTACGGGAAAATACAAAAGGACAAAAAAGATAAAATGAGCAGTGTCAAATAAAGCACTTTGATTGGCAAAATAAATCCATTGCCAGTACAGCCAATAAATATTTAATGAAGTAAAATCTATAAATTTTTAATTCCTACCAAACTTCCAAATGACTGCCTGGTAAAGAATTTTCTATTCGAAATTCAGTGGACAATTTTTTTAGTCAAAATAATGTCAGCAGGATTCAGATCTATTACTTTGGCTTGTTGTACAACTTCAGCCTCGATGCCATCTAAAAGTAGCTTTCTTACTTTTAAATTATTAATCCCTGCAATACTGCATGCCCTATTAAAATCTGTATGCATTCCATAACCTTCAAGAATATCTTCAACATCCTTGTATTCAGGAAAACTAAGATATTTTTTTACAAAATAGTATGACTTATTCTGGGTCGTTTTTGTATATGCTTTGTAAAAAATTTCCATAAACGTGTGTTTAAGTAAGCTTATTAACTAAATATCTATAAACAATCTATTCTTTTAATTAAGCCAACCATTTAATGGTCGGGGTCTGATAAAGGATAATCGATTTGAGATAACTGGTCTTAAAAAGGAAGATAAATTCAACTAAGAATATTATCAACAGGATAAATAAGAAATTCAAAGGATAAACTTGGGACGTTTAGTCAATAGGAAGTGAAAATCAATAGAATAAAATAAGTCTGTTCAGAGGAATTGAGAGTATGTGGTGTAAGCGTCTATAAATTTAATACTAATAGTTAAGAAATTCAAGTAAAAAGCCAATTATTCCTTGTAATAATTACTATTAAGGCATTATCAAGGGCTATGCTTCAGATGAGGAATGATAGTTTTTTAATTTTTTTTAAAATATTGACTATCAATATTTTACAAAGTATTACCACAGGCTGTTTTATGTTATTAAAACAAAAAAAATCGTTTATGGCATGGTTTTGGAATTTATGGTGCCAGATTGAAATTAAAATCAATAATTCCAACTGACGAAAACCATTAACCATTTAAAAATCTATTTATCATGAGCACATCAAACACCCCTTTGGCTACTATAGAAACTCAGCCAAAAAGTAAAAGTTACAAAAATGCTATTATTGGTCTATTAGCTGTTGCATTTGTTTCAACAGCTGGCTTTTTAGCATATGATAGAAGTAATAAAACGTCAAAGATCGACCAACAACAAGTTCAAATTGCTACTGTAACAACAGAGAAAAGCAATTTACAATCAAGTTTTGACGCCTCTTTAGCTCGTCTTGATTCAATGGGTACTGTTACTAACGGTTTAAACACTGAATTGACAGCAAAAAATGCTGAAATTGCAAAATCAAAAGATGAAATACGCAGCATACTTAATAAAAAGAATGCTACAGCTGCTGAATTAGGTAGAGCTAAAAAAATGATCGCTTCTTTAAATGATAAGATCTCAGGTATGGAGCAGGAAATTGCAAAGCTAACTGAAGATAACAGGGTATTGGGTGAAGAAAAAGTTACCTTGACAGCTGATAAAGAAAAATTAACCCAGGATCTTACAACTACTACTGGTATCAAACAAGAACTTGAAAAGAAAGTAGATATCGCCTCAACATTAAATGCATCTAATATTGTTATTACTCCTGTAGATATTAAGCGTAATGGAAAAGAGAAAGTTTCTACTACAGCAAAACGTGTAGATAAAATGGTTGTTAGCTTTGATGTTGCTAACCGCATTATTCAGCCAGGTAGCACTGATCTTTATGTTTTGGTTATCGGACCAGACGGAAAAGCGATCACTTCAGGGCCTGCTACTGGTTTATTTACAACACGTGACGATGGAGATAAAACGTATACCGCTAAATTACCGGTAGATCTTGAAACAGCTAAAACAAAAAATGTAGCTTTCTCTTTTGAACCAGGCACATCTTTCTCAAAAGGAAATTATAAGATCCAAATCTATCAAAATGGATTTCTAATTGGTGAAGGAACAAAAGAATTAAAGAAAGGTGGTTTGTTTAGTTAATAAACACAGCAACTCTATATATTGTCATAATATCCTCTTGAAATAATGAAAATGAAGCTACCTGGATGAATATCCAGGTAGCTTTTTTTATAAGCTATTTTTTCTATAATAATGGGCACAAAATAAACACGTTGCTTAAAAGTTACAATCTTTTTCTCACTGTTTTTTTATTAATGGAATATCAATCGAGTAGGAAGTAAGGGATTAATTCCCTTACTGTCCTCTCACACCACCGTACG
>JBDTLP010000102.1:0-17995 GCA_039934735.1 Ferruginibacter sp.
ACCAAATTCTTTTAACTGCCGCACACCAATATTCGAGGTCATGATGATAACGGTATTTTTAAAATCCACTTTGCGGCCAAGGCCATCGGTGAGTTGCCCGTCATCCAATACCTGTAATAAAATATTATAAATATCCGGGTGCGCTTTTTCTATTTCATCCAATAAAATTACACTGTATGGTTTGCGGCGAATCTTTTCAGTAAGCTGTCCGCCTTCTTCATAACCTACATATCCGGGAGGTGCGCCAATCAGACGGCTGAGGGAAAATTTTTCCATGTACTCACTCATGTCAATGCGTACGAGTGTGTCGAGGCTATCAAACATATAACGCGAAAGTGCACGCGCTAATTCTGTTTTACCTACACCGGTCGGTCCGAGAAAAATGAAAGAGCCAACAGGCTTTTTAGGATCTTTCAATCCCACGCGATTTCTTTGAATGGCTTTCACTACTTTATCAATTGCCTGCTCCTGTCCAATGACTACGGCTTGCATATCTTTCTGCATATTGCGCAGTTTTTCACTCTCTGCTTGCACCATTCTTTTTACAGGAATGCCGGTCATCATGCTAACTACTTCCGCAATCGCGTCTTCATCAATCGGGTATCTTTTATGTTTACTTTCTTCTTCCCAATCGTTCTTTGCTTTTTCTAATTCTTCACCCAATCTTTTTTCCTTATCACGCAGTGAAGCAGCTTCTTCAAAGCGCTGGCTTTTCACTACTTTATTTTTTTCGAGTTTTATTTCTTCGATCTTTTTTTCCAGCTCTACAATATTCAGTGGCACATTAATATTTTTTAAATGCACCCGTGCGCCCACTTCATCCAAAACATCAATGGCTTTGTCCGGCAATAAACGGTCGGTCATATACCGGTCGCTGAGTTTTACGCAGGCTTCAATGGCTTCCTGGTTATACGTCACATTGTGGTAATCCTCGTATTTAGATTTTATATTTTCAAGTATTTGAATCGTTTCATCCACGGAAGGCGGATCAATCATTACTTTTTGAAAACGCCTGTCGAGTGCGCCATCTTTTTCAATGTGCATGCGGTATTCATCCAGCGTGGTAGCACCGATGCATTGCAGTTCACCACGAGCCAAAGCAGGTTTAAAAATATTTGATGCATCCAATGAACCTGTTGCACCACCTGCTCCAACGATAGTATGAATTTCATCAATGAATAAAATCACATCGCGATTTTTTTCCAGTTCATTCATGATGGCTTTCATTCTTTCTTCAAACTGGCCACGGTATTTTGTACCAGCTACCAATGCTGCAAGATCAAGACTTACTACTCTTTTATCAAACAATACCCTTGATACTTTTCTTTGAACGATGCGTAATGCCAGTCCTTCAACGATCGCTGTTTTACCAACACCTGGTTCACCGATTAAAATGGGATTATTCTTTTTTCTGCGTGACAATATTTGAGAAACTCTTTCAATCTCATTTTCACGACCCACGATTGGATCTAATGAACCTGTTTCTGCAAGCCTTGTGATATCTCTTCCAAAATTATCAAGTACAGGTGTTTTTGTTTTTGCCGGCCCACCGGTAGCACCCGCCTTTTGTGATCTTGGTTGCTGGCCATATTGTTTTCTTTCTTCATCAAAATCGTCTTCTTCATTAAACTCCGCCTGGGGTGGATTGCTGGTTACAAAACCCAATTCATTTTTAAATACATCATAGTCCACATCAAACTGACCAAGTATCTGCGTTGCAATATTTTCTTTATTCTTCAGAATAGAAAGCATCAGGTGTTCACTTTCTACCAATGAACTCTTAAGGGCTTTCGCTTCCAATACAGTAATACGAATTACTTTTTCTGCCTGCTTGGTTAAAGGAAGGGAATTTATGTTCGCAATATTTTTCCCTGTCTTATCCTTTACCGCCATTTCGATCTCTTTTCTCAATTCGTATAAATCTACGTTGAGTGATTTAAGAATCTTAATTGCTGTGTTTTCTCCATCGCGGATAAGGCCTAATACCAAATGCTCCGTTCCTATAAAATCGTTACCAAGCCTAAGGGCTTCTTCACGACTGTAGGAGATGATTTCTTTTACCTGTGTTGAGAAATTATTATCCATTCTCTTAGTTTTAATTGTTACAATAATAACGAATATTTGATACTATTAGTTTACCTGGAAACATAAATGTTGATATGTTGAAAAGTTAAGATTTCATAACTTAAGAAAACAAACATATATATTACAACACTGTCTATGCAATTGAAAAATTCCTAACAATTGATTATATTATTTATAAAACATCTGCATAAAAACTTTATTGCTTCAAAATTTAATTTATTTTACACTAATACTTAAATACCGCATCAATGAATGTCAAAATAGATACCAAAGAAAAATTCACTGTTATAACACCAAATGAGCCTGGTATCTCTGCTAATATGACAGAAGAACTAAGCGATTTGTTGCTTAAGTACACTGACAAATCAATACCACATGTCATTTTAAATATGAAGAACGTGAAAACAATCACTAAAGAGACTGGTGAGAGCATTGCCTCTTTACAACAACAATTTTACAAAAAAAATTGTTCATTTGTTATTTGTGAATTAAACGCAGAAGTTGAAAATTTATTGGAGAAAAGCGAAATCACAGATGTAATGAACATAACAGCAACCGAAAGTGAAGCATGGGATATTGTACAAATGGAGGAAATAGAAAGAGAGTTATTAAGGGACTTCGAGCAAGATGAAAATGAATAGTACCACAATAAAGTCTTTGCTAATAACGTATATAAATAAAAAAAATAATCTTTGCTCGCACTTACTATTTTAGGAAATAATTCAGCCATACCAGCATTTGGGAGAAATCCGACTGCCCAGATTTTACAAAATGATGATGAAGCATTTCTCATTGATTGCGGCGAAGGCACACAATTGCAAATGGCCAAATACAAGATCAGGAAGAGTAAAATAAGCCACATCTTTATATCTCACCTGCATGGCGATCATTATTTTGGATTAATTGGTTTACTTACAAGCATGAGCCTGTTGAGCAGGACACAAGACCTTCATTTGTTTGGGCCGCCACTACTAGAGAATATTATTAAACTACAACTTGATGCTGCCAATACAACACTTTGTTATAATGTATATTTTCATGCACTTGGTGATGAAGGCTCTATTGCTAATACCAAAAGAATGAACATCGAGTGTTTTAAAGTAAAGCATCGTATTGATTGCTGGGGATTTTTATTTCGTGAAAAAAAGAAGCCAAGAAGTATTGATCCTGATAAAGTAAGAGCATATGAAATTCCTGCTGCTTTTTATGAGCATTTGCAAAAAGGAGAAGATTATATTACGAAGAAAGGAGTGATTATTGCAAATGCAGATGTTACCCATGCGGCTCCTAAGCCTAAAAGTTATGCATACTGTGCAGATACAATTTATGATGAAACACTTACTGATAAAGTAAAAGGAGTTGACTTGTTGTATCATGAAACCACCTATCTAAAGGATCAACATGAAAGAGCAGCAATAAGATTTCATTGTACTACCGACCAGGCTGCAACAATAGCAAAAAAAGCAGTCGTCAAAAAACTGATCATTGGACATTTTTCTTCCAAGTATGAATTGCTGGACCAGTTTCTTGCTGAAGCAAAGGAAGTATTTGAAGAGACGGAGCTAGCGTTGGAAGGAGCCTGTTATAAAATTTGATGATTTGGTGATTTGATGATTAGTCAATTAGTAGTTGCTAAGATCAGATCCTTTTTAATCATCAAATTAGCACATCATCAAATTATCAAATTATTTTTCAATCTTCACCTGGTTATTAAAACCATCTCCCATCATCCAACAATAAAATTCGGCAAACCATTTTCTCCATGCCTTTTCATTATGGATTCCATCGGGGTCAATAACTGTATAAATAATAGCGTCAGATTTTTTTCCAATATTATCTGCAACGTCTTTCATGTCATTCACATAAGTATCACCTTCTGCCTGGCCCATATAAAAAAATATCTTCCCATTTATTTTATAAGCAACAGAATCTGTAAGCTGATTTATTTGTGGTGCTATCCAGAATGAAGGCGAGAACACACCTGCTTTTCCAAAAACTTCGGGATATGCTAATAAAGCATAGTATGAAATGAGTCCTCCCAAAGCGCTTCCTGCAATAAGTGTGTTATCACTTGTTTTTAAAGTCCTGTAATGTTTGTCAATAAAAGGCTTTAATGTCTTTACTAAAAAATCAACATATTTATCACCTTCTCCTTCGCCATACTTTTCTGTGTTATAAGGATTGTATTCATTGATCCTTTTTGTGCCTGCTTCAACAGCCACAACAATACATGGTGGCTTACCATTTTTTATCATACTGTCAAGGCATTCATCTACACCCCATTCTCCAAAGCCTGAATAATATTCATCAAAAACATTTTGTCCATCGTTCATGTATAAAACAGGATAACGTTTTTTATTTTTTGCTTTTGCATAATCTGGAGGGAGATAAATCCAAACTCTTGAATTCCTGTTTAGTTGTGGAATAAAAAAAGCAGTGTCTAACATTTGAACATTAGAAGAAGCAGTGTGTTGCTTTTCAGGCATTGAAAAATTATCCTGCCAGTTTTCTATATCGCATTCTATCGTAGTATCAGATATTAATTTAATTGTCCTGTTATTGATACCACTTCCATTGCCATTCACTTCTACACTGCCCCAATCGCCACGGGTAAATTTAAATTCATAAGTATCTTCTTTAAGCCCGGGAATATCTACATTAAACACATCATTGATTTTTGTCAATTTAAATTTTTCATTGCCCGGGTTCCATCCATTAAAATTTCCAGCAACATAAATAGAATCGTTTTTTTTTGAAGCACGCACTGATTTAACCCTCAATCGTAAAGTATATTCCTGCGCAGATAAATGAAAGCTGGTAAAAGAAAATAAAAGCATCATCAAAAAGGAAAAACCTGATGATCGTTTGTTGATAATAAAAGATTTAACTGTTTTCAATTGTATTTATTGAGGTATTTTTTTACGCCCTGGTGCAAAACACCACTCAATGGCGTTACCGGAAGGCGCATTACATTTTCGAGCAGGCCCATTTCAAATAAGAATGCTTTTACACCTGCAGGATTATTTTCTTCAACCAATAACTGGTAAACATCAATGAGCGTATCGTTTATTTTTTTTGCAGATGCAAAATCCTGTTTCAAACAAAGCCGTATCATATCTGAAAATTCTTTCGGGAAACTATTTGCTGCTACGCTAATAACACCATCCATACCGCATCCCATTTGTGGTAATGCCAGTGCATCATCCCCACTCACAACTAAAAAATCACCGGGCTTGTCACGCAGTATTTGCATGCATTGCGCCATGTCTCCACTTGCTTCTTTTATACCTGCAATATTTTCAAATTCATGCGCTAGCCTGAGTGTTGTTGCAGCAGTAATATTCCTGCCAGTGCGGCCTGGTACATTGTATAATAAAATTGGTTTCGGTGATGCTTCTGCCAATAACCTGTAATGTTCAAACAAACCTTCCTGTGAAGGTTTATTGTAATAGGGCCCTGCACTAAGAATTGCAGTAGCTTTTTCCAGTGGATACGTTTCAAGTTCTTTTACCACAGCACGGGTATCATTTCCACCGATGCCAACTACAACGGGTATCCGATTATTTACCTGGTTGTATGTAAATTCTATGATCTCGAATTTCTCTTCTTTGCTAAGAACAGGCGTTTCACCTGTTGTTCCAAGTGTGACAATATATTCGACACCGCCTTCGATAATAAAATTGATCAGCTTACCCAGTGCTTCAAAATCCACTGATTGATCCTTGGCAAATGGCGTTACAATCGCCACGCCTGTGCCACTAAGTTTCGTCCTTACATTCATTGGAAAATAATTTTTGTGAAGTTAGGAAAACAAGACGAAGCGGGGGAAACTTTGTAAAATGCGTTGAGTATTAAAAATTTATTTCTCGCCCAAAAAAGTGTCCCCGTCGGATCTCTCGGACGGGGACTGGCCTTTTAATAAGAACATAGAAAACTAGTTATTGAGGATCTTTGAACGCTTTAAGTATTTTTTATTTTCACTATAAATGAAGATACAGGTTCCATTCTTTATTATATCAATGATCGGCCTGTTTAATTTTTCGGGCACTGCCGGGCAACCCCAGCTTCTGCCGATATACCCTTTTATATTAATATAGCCTTCACTTACATAAGAAGCTCCATGCATTACAATCGCTCTCGCATCTGCTTTATCATTAACGCCTTTTTCCAGGCCGGCTAAATGCAATGAGTAACCATTCTTCCCATCATAGGTATCCAGGGTTTCATAAAAACCAAGGCTGCTTTGGTAACTTGATGGAGAATTGGAAAAATGCTTTGCAAACTCTGTCCCGGAATTCTGACCATGTGCCACATAAGTATTGAATAATAATTTATGATGCTCCAGGTCGATAATAAATAATCTTTTTAGTGAAGAGGACTTTGTAAAATCAACGATCGTAATCACCTGGTCATTGACAATCCTTCCTTTTTCTTTTAATTTTTGAAGACCATTGATCGCATAATTGTAAGCACGCTGGGAAAGCCCAAGAATATTTAACTGAAGACTGTCGTAAATAAATAAACGTTCTGCCTTTAAGGCCGCAGATCTGTTGGATGAAGTATTTTCTACAAATAAATTTTTAATTGCAACTGCTTTTGAATCTTCAGTCCTGATCGTAGCAAACGAAAAAGGTAGATGAATCATAAATATCATTATAGAAGAGAAAAATACATTGATTTTTCTAAAACGGGTATTCTTCATACGCTGAAAACAGGATTTTAATAAATAGAATTTTAACGAAGTAGAAAATCAGGCAATAGCAAACACGTTATAATTAAAAAATGGGTTTTTCATCTAGTTAAGGGTGCGAAATTACAGGAATCTTTCCCTTAAAAACCAATATAGATGTTAAGCATTATTAAATTATTATTCACAATTTGTTATTGTACTAGTAACTAGTAAACCATATAAATTAAAAAATAATAATATAAACTTTTAGCAGCTATATTGATAAATATATAGCGTTATTTCCGGGCAAATATTGTGTTCAGTTTCTAAAAAACAAACTATTATAAGTTAAAAAGGAAAGATCTCAGATCATCATAAGCCGTAGTTATATTCGTTGCTTGTTTTGGTTTGTCAATGATGGCCCTTACTGAAGCCGGCAGATCAATCTTCATATTTAATAATGGTTCTACTACATCATAAAACTTCACCGGGTGGGCCGTTTCCATGAAGATCCCTTTTTTATGGGGATGCTCTTTTAAATAATGTGTGAGTGCCGCATAACCAACTGCGCCATGAGGGTCAAGAAGATAATTGTTTTGAGTATATACTTTTTGAATAGTTTGTTTTGTTTCTTCATCACTGAAACTGTAAGAAGACAAGCAATTTTTCAAATCAGTAAACTGGTGTTTGAATAATTCAAGAATGCGAATAAAATTACTGGGGTCACCCACATCCATTGCATTTGAAATAGTAGCAACCGATTGCTGTGATTGGTATGTTGCAGTCTCCATAAATTTTGGCACTACATCATTGGCGTTGCAGGCTGCAATAAAATGATCAATAGGAAGGCCCGATCTTTTTGCAAGCAATCCTGCACAGATATTTCCAAAATTTCCGCTTGGCACACTTATCACTGGCGAATGCGTTTTATCAATCCATTGTTTGTAAGCAAAGAAATAAAAAAATTGTTGTGGCAACCACCTGGCAACATTGATTGAATTGGCAGAGGTTAGAAATAATTTTTTGTTTAATGCCGTATCTGTAAAAGCCTGTTTCACCATCTTCTGGCAATCATCAAAAGTCCCATACACTTCAAGTGCATTAATGTTTTTTCCGAGTGTAGTGAGTTGTTTTTCCTGTACTGTACTTACCTTGCCAGAAGGATATAAGATCACTACATCTACTCCATCAATATCATAAAAACCATCTGCAACAGCGCCACCAGTATCGCCAGATGTAGCAACCAATACAGTTACTTTTCTACTATCATCTTTAATAAAATGTCCTAAACAGCGACTCATGAACCTTGCACCAATATCTTTAAATGCAAGTGTATTGCCATGAAACAATTCCAATGAAAAAATAGCTTCGGCTACTGGAACCAGTGGTATCGGAAAATGAACAGTTTCTTTTACGATTTCAAAAAGTTTTTCTTCAGGTATATCATTTCCAGTATATGGTTTGATAACACGAAATGCAATTTCTTCATTTGAAAGTTTCTCAATATTGTCAATAAGATCGAGTTCAACCTGTGGTATCACTTCAGGAAAATACAAGCCCTTATCCGGCGCTTGTCCTTTAATGGTAGCCTCTTTGAAATTTACAAGAGACGATTGTTTATTTGTACTGTAGTATTTCATGATTTGAAATTCTTTTATTTGAAATCAGATTTCAGCAATCAGAAATCAGCTATTAAAAATACTCTTGGGTGATTTCACAATTCACCATAGACCATTCACTCTTTGCCGATTGCCGCCACCTATGCAACCACCGACACCCCTTCCTGGTTGATCGTTGTTACATAAGTCTTGTATTCTATTCCAAGTTTTTCATAAATATTTTTCATGATGCTTTCTACTTGTTTTGCGGTTGCCTCTTTTTCGCTTAGCATAAATAAAGAAGGACCGCTTCCGGAAATACCACCACCCAATGCACCTGCTTCTTTACATTTAGTTTTCACTTCATCAAAACCAGGAATTAGTTTGCTTCTCACCGGTTCTATAATGATATCTTCCAATGAACGGCCAATCAATGCGTAATCAGATTTTAAAAAACCGGTGACCAGCCCTGCAACATTTGCCCATTGTATGACAGCACTTTTTAAAGGGATTTCTTTTGGAAGAATTTCCCTTGCATAAGAAGTTTTAATTTCTATTTGTGGATGAACAATGGTTACAAAAAGTGGTGGTGCATCTAATTGAATAATATCAAGCGATGCAGTATCCCTGATCAAAACCAAACCTCCGTAGATACATGGCGCCAGGTTATCAGCATGCCTTGAACCACTTGCAATCACTTCTCCTTCCATGGCAAAAGCAACCAGTTCTTTTTTATTGAATGGCCTGCCCAGCAATTCATTTGCAGCTACTACAATTCCAGCAGCACTGGCAGCACTTGAACCAATTCCACTACCGGGTTTTATTTGTTTATTAATAACGATCTCAAAACCATTTTTATATTCCAGTGCTTTCATCATTGCCTGCAGTGCCACCCCAGCTATATTTTTATCTGCAGCTATTGGTAACTGGTAGTTGTCCAAATGCTGAATAATAATTCCAGGCTCATCTTTTAATGACAACTGCATGGTATCAAACGGTTCATTCAATGCCATTCCAAGTATATCAAAACCGCAATTAAGGTTTGAAACAGAAGCGGGGGATTTAACGGAGATTGATTTCATAACTTAATATGTATGATGTATGATGTATGATGTATGATGTATAATGTATAATGTATAATGTATTTCAAATCATACATCTCACATCATACATCATATATTTTTTATGTTCCTGTTGCACGAATAATATCCGCGAACACTCCACTGGCTGTTACATCAGCACCAGCACCAGCACCTTTAACTACCAATGGTTGTTCTTTGTAACGGTCTGTATAAAACAACACAACATTGTCCTTTCCATACAAATGATAAAGGTCATGTTTTGGATCGATATGTTGCAAGCCAACAGAAGCTTTCCCATTATTGAAAGTTGCAACAAATTTTAGTTTGTTACCATCAGCGTTTGCTTTTTCATACAACGATTTAAAATGGGCCTCATGCTTTTCCATTTCAATATAAAATTGTTCAACAGTTCCCTGCATGCATGATTCCGGCATAAAAGAATTGTTGGCGATATCTTCCATTTCAATTTGTTCACCAGCTTCACGTGCAAGGATCATGATCTTTCGCATTACGTCTGTTCCGCCAAGATCAAGCCTTGGGTCTGGTTCAGTATAACCTTCATCCTGCGCCTGTTTTACCACTTCCGAAAATTTTCTTTTCGCATCGTAATTATTAAAAACAAAATTCAATGTTCCGCTCAGCACTGCTTCAATGCGGTTCACACGATCACCACTTCTCATTAAATCATTCAACGTTCCAATGATTGGTAAACCAGCTCCTACATTTGTTTCAAATAAAAAAGGCGCACTATATTCCCTGGAAAGATCTTTTAAATTTCTATAATTATCGTAAGAAGATGAAGCTGCAATTTTATTACATGCAACAACTGAAATATTTTTTTTCAACAGCTGATTGTATACGCCTGCTACTTTATCATTAGCGGTTATATCCACAAAAACAGTATTGCGAAGATTAAGGCCAATAATATCATCAACAAATTGCTGCAGGTTTGCAACCGGGCCGGCATTCAGCTTTTCACTCCATTCATCAAGTCCAATGCCTTCTTCATTGATCAGCATATGGCGGCTATTGCAGATACCGGTGAGCCTTACCTGCAAATGCATTTGTTTTAATAAAAATGAAAGTTGTTTATTTATTTGTCCCAATAATTTATTTCCGACATTTCCTGTACCAGCAAGAAAAATATTTACCTGCTTATAAGTTGTTTCAAAAAATTCTTCATGCAAAACGTTTATGGATTTGCGTACATCTTTGGTGGCAATAACAGCAGAAATATTTTTCTCAGAAGACCCCTGTGCAATGGCACGGATATTAACACCATTTCTTCCCATGGCACTAAACATGCGGCCACTTACGCCTGTATGATCTTTCATATTCTCGCCAACCAAAGCTACAATGGAAAGATCTTTTTCAATTTTCAATGGCTCTACTTTCTGCAAAGCAATTTCATTGGCAAATGCCAGGTCAACAGCCTGCTTTGCCTGCTCTGCAAGATTGCCATCAATGGCCACGCTGATCGAATGTTCAGAAGAACTTTGTGTAATTAAAATGACATTAATCTTTTCATTGCTCAATGCTTCAAACAACCTTTTTGAAAAACCAGGAATACCAACCATGCCACTTCCTTCAAGGCTTATTAAAAAAATATTATTGATGCTTGAAATACCCCGGACAATATTATTGTTATCAGATTTATAAACAATACCCGGGTGGTCCTTGCCTGCAATTACAGTCCCGTAATCGTTAGGAGCAAATGTATTTTTTATCCATACAGGTATATTCTTTGACATTACCGGTTGTATGGTTGGCGGATAAATAACTTTGGCGCCAAAATGAGATAACTCCATCGCTTCCTGGTAAGAAATATTGGGAATTATTTTTGCATTTGCGGTGAGCCTTGGATCAGCTGTCATCATCCCACTAACGTCAGTCCATATTTCAAGACTACTTGCATCCATAGCAGCAGCAATGATTGCAGCTGTATAATCTGATCCTCCCCTACCTAAAGTTGTAGTAATTCCATTCTTATCAGCAGCAATAAATCCCGGAATGATAAAAAGAGGTGATGATTGAACAGAGAAAAATTGTTGAACCTTTTCATTCGTTATTTTAAAATCAACTTCTGCTGCAGTATGAGCGGTATTGGTTAAAATAAGTTCACGTGAATCTTTCCATATTGCAGGCATACCAGTAGCGTTACACGCTTCCGTTATGATGCGTGATGAGAGCCATTCTCCATAACTGCTCAGCCTGTCTTTCGATCTTACCGTAAGTTCCCCCAACAGAAAAATACCATTACACAATTCCTGTATCTCGTTGCATGATTTTTTAACCAGTTCTAATAAGGGAGTTTGTTGGGCAACGGGCAGCAACTGGTTTACACAATCGATATGACGTTTTTCTATCATCGCCAGTTTTTCTTTGTATGCATCTTTTCCTTCTGCTGCCAATGCTGCAGCTTCCAATAAAATATCTGTTACACCTCCGAATGCAGAAACAACAACAATGGTTTTATCTTTTTTTATTATTTCTTTTACGATTGCGACAACCTTATTAATATTTTCTGCATTGGCAACTGAAGTGCCACCGAATTTTAAAACCTGCATGAACCAAAATTTGAATGAAGAATGTTGTTGACTGACAATTAAGACCTTTATCTTAATTCAGCAATTGCCCCTGGATGATATGGTAAAGTACAACCCTAACGGGTTGTGGTAGTTGTTGTAGCAGATACAACTGTATCACCGGCCGTTATAACCGTAGAAAAAAAGATATGAGATAGTTTGTTTTGCATTCAGAATTACTAAAATAGAATTATTAAACGATAAAACCAATTTTAAAATTGCCTGGAGAGTTGTGAGTTAAGAATTCTGAGTTATGAGTTGGTTTATAATTTTTGTAATTATAACATGATCTTCAAAGATTTCACCATTCACCTATTCACTTATTCACCCATTGCAGATTCCTGTCAATATTTCTTCGTCTCCACCCTCTGCAATTCTGCCCAATCAAATTCATTTGCATTTACAGCTGTATTGGATCCATAAAAATTGCCTTGTTTATCCTGGTAAAGATGATTGTATTGATCTGTAAGTTTCATTCGTTCGCCGGTAGCAGTATTTTCATATTTTGATTCACCGGACATGGCATCGCTGAAAGCTTCACTGCGTTGGTCTTCAGACTTATTCCTATCTGCATAAGTTTCATTGATGATCTTTTCTGTATGATCCTGGTAATCTTTTACGATTGCAGCATTTTTCTGGTTGATCTCATTATTTACCTTGTTACCATTTTGAACCAATTGTGCATTTTGCTGCTCCCAGGCAGGATTTGACATGAGCGAAATGCGGGCATGCGTTACAAAAGCATAAGCAGCCTCCAGGTTATCATCTGTTTGAACGATACTGGGATTTGCATTCCAGTTATAATATACTTCACCATTGAGGTTAGTAGTTGTAACACTAACAATACAGTCTATACGCACTTTTCTTCCGTTACTCATAATACCATCAATATAAGCAGTTGTGAGTGTTGTGTTCTGTGGCATTTGTTTGCTATCAATGGAATTTTCTCCACCTGGCTGAATTTGCACACCACGTTGAGCAAGTTGAGGCAGTATCATCCTTTTTATATATTCCAGTGGGTGCATGGGCGGCATTTCATTCTGTTGTAGTTTTTGTTGAATGCCCATACTTGCTGCTGATTCCCGCATTTGCCTTGCCATGGGGCCATCAGAATAATAATAGGGTGTATAAGGTAAAAATTCAATCGTGGTTTTACTATCCGGCGATGCAACGCTGATATAAACCTGGTTGATTGGAGTAGAGCCATTCCAGATACGTGTAAAAGATTGTTGCATGTTCCAGTGTGCGGGCGTTTGCAAGGCAAATGCTACCATATTATTCATACCGGGATCAAGTATCCCATGCAATTCATACAAATTTTCGCCAGAGTTTACACCATCATTATTAATTTCATTGGTACTCGCATTTTGATTCTCTTTATTATTTGCTGTTTGTTCTTTACAGGAGAAAAAAGAGCAGGTAATGATCAATAAAATTAGTATCCTCATGAGATGTGGATTTATAAATGAATATAGATACAAATTTGCCTTTAAAACACAGGGCCGGAAATACATAATTTGTAGTATTCTTATTACAGAATCAGCAGCTTTGGTCGGCACTTACATACATTTTATCCATTTCTGTTAATAATATCTAAAAAATTGTTAACTTCCGTTATATTCCAATAGGTCCGATGAATGATCATTCCCCCAACGGCTATTCTTATATAATTTAAAATCCGCCCCTCCTTAAATAAACCAAATTTTCATAACCAAAACTGCTATGGTTAGATCTACTTTCATTCTACTGCTATCTATTGGCATGTCCAATAGTATGGTTGCACAACAGGTGCATTCCGAAAAAAAAGTGATAAACGATTCCTCCCAGTCAACGATTGGGTTCAGGCAAAAATCTCCTTCCACCGGAGAAAAAAGAACGGCTTCAAAAAATACGGCACAGCCATCAGCCCATAATACTAAAACATCCATAAATAAAGTTGTAGCCAATACAGATGATGCTGCAAAAGTTTCAGAGATCATGAAACTTGACTACCACAACATGCCTGCTGATGTCCAATCAAAAGTAAATGCCAATAAACTCCAGGGAAAAAACCTCCTGGAGGGAGTTGCGAAAGTATTTATAGTCGAAATCAAAGAATGTAAATCAGATGCTGATCATAAAAACACACTCCTATTTCTAAAAACAAAAAAGGGATTTATTAATTCGCAATTTGTTTCTACTGGTTTGGTAAAAATAATTGTTGAGCCAACTTTTGATTCTGCTGATCTGAAAGACGCAATGAATTCAAAAGATATCCATTTTAATTTTTTAAATAGATCCTACGCATTGAAAAACTGATCATGAAAAAACTATCAATGAAGAAAGCTTTACTATTAGTATTTCACTTAATGGTCCTTACAAGTTATGCAAAAGCGCAACCCGCTAATGATAATCCTTGTACTGCAACTCCAATCCCGGTAGGAGCTTCTTGTACTTTCACCCAGTACACAAATGTAAATGCAACGGCAACTCCAGGCGTTCCTGCGCCCGGATGTGCCAATTATGTGGGAGCTGACGTATGGTTCAGTGCTGTTGTTCCTGCAAGTGGCTCGATAAGTTTTGATACAAATACCGGTGGAATGACCGATGGCGGAATGGCGATATATACCGGCACCTGTGGTGCTTTAACATTGTTGGGTTGCAATGATGATGGTAGTGCAAATGGTTTAATGCCTTCTATTACTGAAACCGGCCTTACACCTGGAACGACTGTTTTCATTAGGGTTTGGGGATATGGTGCAGCTAATACCGGAACGTTCTCAATATGTGCACAAGCCGGCCCTACTTGTGCTGGTTCAAATAACAATGCAACCTGCGCAACTGCAAGCCCTTTTTGTACAGGAGTTTCTTATGATTATTGTAATACAACAGGCGTTCCTTCTATTGGAGGAAGTGGCATCTATGATTGCCTTCTCTCTGCACCCAATCCTGCATTTTTCTTTATGAATATTGCTACCAGTGGGCCAGTTACTTTTAATATTTCACAGCAAACATTTGGAGGCGTCGGTATAGATGTTGATTTCGTATTGTGGGGACCATTTGCATCGCAAGGTGCTGTATGTGCAGGAATTTCTGCTGCCAACGTAGTTGATTGTAGTTATTCAACAGCAGCAGTAGAAACTGCCTCAATTCCAAATGCATTGGCTGGCCAATGGTATATGATATTGATCACAAATTATTCGGACCAGACAGGTGTAATAAATTTTAACCAGACAAATAGCGGCAATCCTGGAGCAGGTGTAACGAATTGCAATATTGTAACTGCCGTTCCGGGAGCATGTGTAGGTGGTTTCTTTACATTGGGTGGAACTGTAACTGTTCCTGCGCCTCCGGCAACGGGAACACTCACCGTTACAAATTCCTGCGGTGGTAGCCAGGTAATAAATGCACCATTCACAAGTCCCATTAATTATACTATTCCTGGTCTTTGTGGAAATGGAAATACATGTACCGTTAGTGCTGTATTTTCTGCAGCAGGGTCGCCAGTAATTTTGCCAACAAATTATACTGCACCAAGTTGTAATTCGCTTACCGCAACTCCCGGCGGCTGTGTTGCGGGTGGATATGTATTGTCGGGGAGCTTAACAACAGGCTGTTTACCTGCTACCGGTACGCTCACTATTCATAGTTCATGTGGAGGAACCGTAGTATTCAATGCTCCTTTTACAAGTCCATTGGCATGGTCACTTCCTGTATCAAATGGTAATGGTGGAAGTTGTACAGTTACCGCTGTATATTCCGCTGCAGGAGCGCCCATTATTACTCCATTTACTTTTAACGAACCTTCCTGCTGCGGATCTGATGCAGGTACTGTAACAGTAACTCATACGAATGGTACACAAACAACATTGGCAAATGGAACCACACAGGTTATACTCTGCCCCGGGGGAACAGTAAAAATAGTATCCAATGGTGACTTTACATTACCGGGTGCTGGATGTGCCCTTTGCACTGCAGGTTTGATGTATGCAATTTATACTGCTGCGGGACCAACAGTTCCCGATCCGGATCTTGACCCAAACTGGACAGGATACTATTGGACAGGACAAACTTTTACCACTGCCAATTCCGGTGGATTTAATACCAATTCATCAGGAAGTTGTTCTCCATTACTAACGCTTCCCCCCGTTGCAGGATTTGCTTCACCAAGTTCTCCAAATAATACACTTTTATTTGTACCAATAACAGCAGATGCTGTGAATCTTCCTTACCACGATAATGACGGTGATGGCTGTTTTGATATTGGAACCCCTGTTTCTATAACATTTTTAAACCCGGTTTCTTTTAACCCAACTCCTGGTTGTAACGGAAGTGTTTCCGTTAATATCACTGGCGGCTACCCGCAGTTTTTTCCTGCCTTCTATACTTTGACAAATACAGGTGCAGGAACTTTAGGTTCCACTACAGTATCATCAGGTGGAAATGCTGTTATTACGGGATTAACTCCGGGCCAGGCGTATTCATTTACTGTTAATGATGGCAATGGATGCCCTGCAACATATAGTGGCGTTTATAGTGGGGCACCGATAGTTACAATCACACCTGCATCTCCCACTGTTTGCACCGGAGGATGTGTGAACCTGGTTGCAAATGTTACTTCTGGAGTTGGACCGGGTAACCAAACTTTTACAAGCAATCAGTGTGCGGTCATTCCTGATGCAGGAATTGGAGCAGCAAATAACCCTCCTACTGCTGCCAACGCCGCCAACTGGGCTCATACCAGTATTAGTGTTTCGGGCGTTTGTGCACCTGCATGGAATACGGGAGATAATTTGACGGTTTGCCTCAATATTACACACTCATTTGATGCTGACCTGAATATTTATATACAAGCTCCCAACGGGGTTTACTATTTATTGAGTGATGATAATGGCGGGCTTGGAGCCAACTATACCGGAACCTGTTTTTCAGCAACTGCAGCAACATTGATAACTGCAGGCACTGCTCCATTTAGTGCCGGACCATACAAACCAGAAGGAGGTACAGGTAATTTTGCCGGGTTAACCGGAACACCGATTAATGGCTCCTGGTCTTTATGGATTGCTGACGATGCTGCCGGGGATATCGGAACATTGAACAACTGGTCAATCACTTTTACAAACCAGAATACATATACTTATGTGTGGTCACCAGCGGCAGGCCTGTCTGCAACCAATATTTTAAACCCGAACGCCTGCCCTGCTGCTTCAACAACTTATTCATTAACAGTAACAAATTCCTGCGGTTGTCCTGCAACTGCAAATGCAACCGTAACTGTTACTTCCAGTATAACGCCAACATTTACTGCTGTTGCTGCGATTTGTTCTGGTGATCCTGCGCCGTTATTACCAACAACTTCTAACAATGGCATCACTGGTACATGGGCTCCTGCTGTTAGCAATACTGCAACAGGAACTTATACATTTACTCCGGCTGTTGGCCAATGTGCCACAACAACTACGTTATCTGTCACCGTTACCCCGAGCACAATACCAACATTTAATCCTATTGCAGCGATATGTAGTGGAGCAGCCGCGCCGGTATTACCAACAACTTCTACAAATGGCATTACCGGAACGTGGAATCCCGTAATTGTGAACAACACTGTATCTGCATCTTATACATTTACACCAAATGCAGGACAATGTGCAACTCAAACGAGTGTAACGGTAAATGTAACTGCAAATACAACTCCTACCTTCAATGCTGTTGCTGCAATTTGTTCTGGAGATCCGGCTCCAATATTACCAACAACTTCTACCAATGGAATCACAGGAACATGGGCACCTGCGGTGAGCAATACTGCAACCGGAACTTATACATTCACGCCAACTGCTGGACAATGTGCTATAACAACTACACTAACTGTAACGGTTAACCCACTTATCACTCCAACCTTTGCGGCTGTTGCTGCAATCTGTTCTGGTGATCCTGCACCGGTATTACCAACTACTTCTACCAATGGTATTACAGGAACCTGGGCACCTGCGGTGAGTA
>JBDTLP010000103.1:0-17808 GCA_039934735.1 Ferruginibacter sp.
CATCGAAATAGAAAGTGTGAACCTGGAAGCATTAGAAAAATTAGAAGCTGAAGGTGTGGCTGTTTATCCAAAACCGGCGGCATTGAAGATCATAAAAGATAAAATACTTCAGAAAGAATTTTATAAACAAAATCAAATCCCGACAAGTGAATTTATTATTACGCAGAACGCTGCCGAATTGGCTCAGCACATCCATTTTTTACCCGCAGTCCATAAGCTTGCACATGGCGGATATGATGGTAAAGGTGTACAAGTGATCAAAAATAAAGATGAGATCAGCAAAGGTTTTGATGCTCCTGCTGTGCTGGAAAAGAAAGTAGATATCAAAAAAGAAATAGCGTTGATCATTGCCGTTAGTAGCAGTGGTGAAACAAAATTATACAGCCCCGTGGATATGGTGTTTAACCAACGCCTTAATTTATTGAGCCACCAGTTGAGCCCCGCTGAACTTCCTGAAAAAGTATTCTGGAAAGTTGAAGCGATCGCCATGAAATTGGTAAAAGACCTTAAAAGCCCGGGCATTTTTGCAGTAGAACTTTTTGTTGACATAGATGATAATGTCTTAGTAAATGAAACTGCGCCTCGTGTACACAACAGCGGCCATCATAGCATCGAAGCCTGTTACAGCAGCCAGTTTGATATGTTGTGGAGGATCATGCTCCAATATCCATTGGGAAATACGGATAATATTTTACCAGCCGCCATTGTAAATCTTGTTGGAGAAAATGATCATACAGGCCCTGCAGTTTACCAGGGACTTGAAGAAGTTTTAAAAATGGATAATGTATTTGTACATATCTATGGAAAAGCTGAAACAAAACCCGGACGTAAAATGGGACACGTAACAATTCTTAGTAGTGAGAGACAAGAACTATTGCACAAGGCGAATCAAATTAAGCATACATTAAAAGTTGTTACTCAGTAGGATGTCATCAATCAGATTTCAGATATCAGCTGGCTTTTTTTATATCGAAATCCTCAGCGCAAAAAAAAATATAAGTTATTGCAAATAAAAAATTTATTTATAGAGTTATATTATATCACAACAGCTGATATCTGATTGCTGACATCTGATATCATTCTTATAACACTAAACTATTTGCCAAACGTTTCAATTCTATCTCCGCAGACTTAGCAGCAAAATTTAAATTAACTAAACGAAATCCAGATTCTTCAAAACTTTGTTGCGCATTTTTTACTTCAACAGCAGTTGCTTGTTTTAATTGGAAACGAAGCAATGTTAATTCCAGTAATTTGGAAGAGAGTTTATAATTTTCCTGGGCTGTATCTAATTGACTTATTGTATTGGTATATGCCTGGTATTGTTTAACAGCCTGTGCACTGTAGTCTCTTATCAATATTTGTTTTTGTAAACCTGCATTGCGTACATCAATCTCCGCAACCTGTTGTTGTCGTTTATAAATGGAACCATTGAATATGGGAACAGCAAGCGACAAACCAACAGTAGGTCCATAATTTTGATTCAATAATAAATTTCCTGCAGCGGCCTGGTTCCTGCTGAATGCATAACCTGCAGTTGCACGAATGGATGGATATCGTAGTGCCGCTGTTTCTTTTACAATAAGTTCATTAATTTTTATTTGGCTTTCGGCTACTTTGATATCTGCATTTTTATTGAGGCTGTTTAATACACTATCTAATTTTACATTTTTATCAATAAAGATTGAATCCTTAATTACAATTGCTGAATCTGCATTTAAAGTAAGCAATCTTAACAGCTCCGCTTTTGCCTGGTCAACAATTAATAACTGTGCAAGTTTTGATTGTTGTAAAACATTCAAATCTATTTGTGCCTGGAAAAGATCGGCATTATTTGCCAGCCCAACTTTTTGTCGCACTTTAACAATATCAAGTTGCTGGTTAGACGCTGCAATGGAACGATCAATTGTTTTTATATAATCCTGTTGACGAACAATATCATAATAACCAACCATTACAGATGCCATGATATTTTGTACCTGAGCATTTAATTGTTCTTTGCTTTGCGATTGAAGTTCTGCATATCTTTTCTTTGTAGCCACTACCCTTCCGCCATTGTACAATAAAATACTGCCCGTAATATTTGCAGCCAGGTTATTTGCGGCTGCATTGCTGCGGTTTATATCAGTACCGGTATTTAATTTTTGATTGATCGTAGTCACCTGTTCATTGTCTGCAGCGCTGCCTGTTACCAATGGCAGACCACCGGCATAACCATAATTATTATAAATAGTTGCTGCTTTGATCTTGTTATCTGCAAGCTGTATATCAAGACTGTTCTTTAAGGCAATATTCACGGCATCGGTTAGCTGCAATGAATTTTGTGCCATTGACATCAATGAAAAAAACAATACTGCCGTTAAAAAAAATATTCGCTTCATCTACAATTTATTTACCTGGTGATTTTTCTTCTGCTGAAGAATGATCATCTTTTTTTTCGGTTAAATTATCTTTTGTTTCTTCTTCTTTGTCGTTGTGTGTATGTTCTTTCGCCGGAGCAAGGAATGAATACATCGCAGGTATTACAAACAATGTAAGTATCAATGAAAAAATAAGGCCCCCAACGATAACAATTCCCAATGGCACACGGCTGGTAGAAGCTGCACCCAGGCTCAATGCGATTGGCAAAGCACCAAAAGAAGTTGCCAGGCTTGTCATTAATATCGGGCGCAACCTTTGTTGTGCTGCCTCCAAAACCGCCTGCATCTTTGGTATTCCCTGTTCCCGCTTTTGATTGGCAAATTCAACAATTAATATCCCGTTTTTAGTAACGAGCCCAATCAACATGATCATTCCGATTTCGGAAAATATATTTAAGGTTTGTCCAAAAATCCATAAACTCAACAAGGCTCCTGCCAGGGCAAGCGGCACCGTTAGCATGATAACAAATGGATCAATAAAACTTTCAAACTGAGCAGCCAAAACGAGATAAATAAGTATCAAAGCAAGACAAAATGCGAAAAGAATGTTTGAAGAACTTTCCGCGTAATCCCTCGCAGGCCCGGTCAATGACGTCTGGTAAGTTTCATCCAATAATTTTTTAGAAATTGCCTGCATGGCTTTTATACCATCACCAATCGTATATCCTTCTGCAAGAGACGCAGAAATAGTTGCAGCCTTATACCTATTAAAGTGATACAATGTTGGCGGGCTACTACTTTGAACAAGATGAACAACAGCACTTAAAGGAATGCTTTGTCCTTTATCATTCTTTACATACAATTTAGAAATATCATCAGGCTTGTCTCTTTCAGTACGTTCTACTTGTGCTATAACAGAATATTGGTGCCCATTCATAATAAAATAAGCTAATCTTCCGCCGCTAAAAGCAGATTGAATAGCTGAAACAACATCCTGAGATGAAAGGCCAAGGTCTTTCACTTTCATTCTGTCAAGTGTAAGTTGTACTTCCGGTTTATTGAATTTAAGATTCACATCCACGTTAGAAAAAGTTTTATCCTTTTTTGCTTCTTCTAAAAATTCAGGAATGATATCTTTTAATTTATTAAGGTCCTGGTTCTCCAATACGAATTGCACGGGCAAACTTCCTCTTGAGCCTGCACCAACAGCAATCGTTTGTTCCTGGATGGCAAATATTCTTGTATCATTAAAACGGGCCAGTTTCCTGTTAAGATCGTTGGCAATTTCATCCTGAGATCTATCTCTTTCTTTAGGATCAACAAGGCCAAGACGTGGCTGTGAACTATTAATAGCTCCAGCAGGCGTTCTTGCAAAAACAAAATCCTTTTCAGGAACTGAATCATACAGGTAATTGGCGATCTCATCTGATATCTTCTGCATTTTACTATAGCTGGTTCCTTCCTGCCCGGTAACGGTAAAGCGTACACTGCTTCTATCTTCAAGAGGAGCGAGCTCGCTTTTCAAAACACCCATGATCAGCCAGATCATTCCTCCACAAATTCCAATTATGATCCAGGCGACAAAACGTACTTTCAGAAATCTATTTAACAAACTCTTATACCCGTTTTCCATCCCTGTAAAAAAAGGTTCCGTCTTCATATAGAATTTGCCATGACCTTTGTTCTTCCTGGTCAATACTACATTCAACACCGGTGTAATTGTAAGCGATACGAAGGCAGAAATCAATACAGCGGCAGCAAGTGTAACTCCAAATTCCCTAAATAATCTGCCAATGAATCCCTGCAGAAATATGACCGGAAGAAATACAATCGCCAATGTAATTGAAGTGGATATTACGGCAAAGAAAATTTCCTTGCTTCCTTCAAGCGCTGCTTTTTTTATGGGCAGGCCTTCTTCCAGTTTGCGAAAAATATTTTCGGTAACAACGATTCCGTCATCCACCACTAGGCCAGTAGCCAACACAATACCAAGCAGTGTAAGAATGTTTATTGAAAATCCAGACAGGTACATGATAAAAAAAGTTGCTACCAGTGAAATTGGAATATCAATCAGCGGGCGAATAGCGATTAACCAGTTGCGAAAGAAAAAGAAAATTACCAATACAACAAATCCAAATGAAATGAATAACGTTTCTTCCACTTCACTGATGGACCTGCGAATATTCTTTGTGTTGTCCAGCAACACATTCATTTCAATATCAGATTTATTATTTTTTTTAATTGCTTCAAGCTTCTTATTAAAATCATCTGCGATCTTGATATTATTTGCTCCGGGCTGCGGTATAATAACAATACCAACAGCATTTACGCCATTGTATTTCCAGCTTTGTTCGAGTGTTTCAGGGCCGATCTCTACTCTTGCAACATCACTTAACCTTACAATGCCGGCACTGTCTTCTTTAATAATCAGATCCCTGAATTCTTTTACTGTAGTGAGCCTGCCCAATGTTTTAATAGTAAGTTCTGTATTGTTGCCGTAAATTTTTCCGGGAGGAAGATCAATATTCTCATTATTTACGGCATTTCTTACATCGGAAAACGATACATTGAACGCATCCATTTTATCCGGGTTCAACCACATGCGCATAGCATATCTTTTCTGGCCAAATATATTAACAGCACTAACCTGTTCAATCGTTTGAAACTGTTGTTGCAAAACATTTTCAGCATAATCACTCAACTCAAGCAATCCCTTTGTACGGCTTTGAACCGCAAGAATTAAAATAAAATCTGTATTAGCATCAGCTTTAGTTACAATGGGCGGTGCATCAATATCCTGGGGAAGGCTTCGGCTGGCCTGTCCAACTTTATCACGTACATCACTGGCCGCAACTTCAAGGTCAACACCGAGTTCAAACTCAACTGAAATATTACTGCTGCCCAATGAGCTGGAAGAAGTAATTGTTTTGATTCCGGGAATACCATTGATTTGTTTTTCCAATGGTTCTGTGATCTGGCTTTCAATAATATCAGGATTTGCACCCGTGTAGGAAGTGCTGATACTTATCACCGCAGGATCAATGGCCGGATAATCCCGAACGGCGAGATACGAAAAGCCAACCACGCCAAACAGGATGATCATCAGGTTCATCACGGTGGCGAATATGGGCCGTTTTAAAGAAAATTCAGAAATATTCATTCAACTGTTCTTCTTGTTGTGATTATAATTTAAAAGTCTCCATTCGTTTAGCGGTTGGTGAGGACACCTACCTCGGTGAAAATTCAGAAATACTCATTCAGGTATTCTTCAAGTTGTGATTATTTAATTATTGATTCGTTGTTTGTGTCGAATCTTTTACTTGTAAATCTGTTATGTTCTTTACCGATCTTATTTTCAGTTTTGCTTTTGGCCTTGCGAATAAAACACCTGTAACAACAACTGAATCCCCCTTTTTTAAACCAGAAGTAATTTCTACTGTATTTGAAAGTGTATTACCAGTTTGTACATTCACAAAATTTGCTGTTCCATTCTTTACAACAACCACCTGGTTATTTTTATCATCAGGAATGATTGAGTTTGTAGGAACCAAAATAGAAGTTCTGTTCCCTCCTTCATCAATATAAACTTTTACAAAAGCACCGGGATTTACGGTCGCGTTTTGTAATACTGCCCTCACTTTAATATTACGTGTATCCGTATTTGCGCCTGGTTCTGTAGCAAGGATGATGGCCTTTTCCCTTTTACCATTGTTAGCATCAAGCGCAACATCGATGATAGCCCCATTCTTTATAACATTACCATACGCTTCGGGAAGTGTAAAGTCGATTTTTACCTGGCTTATTTGCTGGATCGTTGCGATAATCGTTGAGGGTGATACATATGCACCCGGGCTTACCTGTCGCAATCCAACAACACCTGTAAACGGGGCCCGTATAATTGTTTTGTCTATCAATGATTCTGTGTATTGAATATCAGCCTTGTAACCATTAACTGCATTTACAGCAATATCGTAATCGCTTTGGTTTATACCACTTACATCCAATAATTGTTTATAACGGCCAACAGTAGTCTCAGCCAGGTCAAGCTGAACTTTGCTTTTGGCAACCTGTGCCCTCAGATCTGCATCATTGATCTTTGCAATTACAGTTCCCTGGCTTACATGGCTACCTTCTGCCACTTTTAAATAGGTAAGCCGGCCACTGACTTCGGGATGCAACTCAACGTATTCATTCGCAACCACGGTCCCATTTGCTTCAATAATATTAGTTACCGACTGCGGCTCGGCAATCATTACATCCACTATTGTTGGGGGATTGGGCTTTGCTGCTTTTGAATTTTTTGATTTGTCTTTGCAACTGTAAAAGCCCGTGAAAATAAGACATCCAAAAAGTAAAACGGAAATTTTCCTACTCAAAAATACCATTAGGTTTGTTTATAATTGTTTACTGGCAAAATTAAGGATCTCAAAAAACAATAATTATGTAATTATCATAATCATGCCACAGAACGGCCAAATTAAATGTGAAATCAAATAATTTGATGAATGGACGTTTCCACATTTTATCTTTCCTTTGCCTAAAATTCAAATATATCATGAATCCATTAGTAGGTATTATTATGGGTAGTGAAAGCGATCTTGTTGTAATGGAACCAGCCGCAGCGTTGCTAAAATATTTCAACATTCCTTATGAACTTACAATTGTATCTGCCCACCGCACGCCAGATAGAATGAGAAGTTATGCCATGGAAGCAAAGTCACGTGGCCTTAAGGTGATCATTGCCGGTGCGGGTGGTGCTGCTCATTTACCTGGAATGATCGCTTCTTATACCATTTTACCCGTTATCGGGGTTCCTGTAAAATCCTCTAATTCAATTGATGGATGGGATTCTGTTCTATCCATATTGCAAATGCCATCTGGAGTACCTGTTGCAACTGTTGCCCTAAATGGGGCAAAAAATGCCGCCATTCTTGCCGCCCAGATCATTGCAACAGCCGATGAAAAGCTTTCCCAAAAATTAGAAGAATATAAAAAATCACTTGAACAACAGGTAATGGGAATGGTGGAAAAGGTAAAAAACAAATGAGAAATAAGAAATAAGAAGTCCCTTAAATATGAATTAATATGATAATTTAGCCGCTTATCTAATAAATCCGGTATTTCTGCATGAAAGCCGTTTTTGTAATTATTTTTGCACCCAAACTCAAATTTATATGCTTAAACAAAAACTCGTTCTGTTTTTAATGTTCGGTGCTACCATTGCGAATGCGCAAAAAGTGGCGTTTACCGAATATGATCTTAAAAATGGGCTTCATGTTGTGTTGCACCAGGACAAAACTGCGCCGGTGGTGGCCGTTTCCGTTATGTATCATGTAGGAAGTAAAGATGAACAAACTAACCGCACTGGATTTGCTCACTTTTTTGAACATCTTTTATTTGAAGGTTCAGACAATATTAAAAGAGGTGAGTTCATGAAAATAGTGAGTGCAAATGGTGGACAGAATAATGCCAACACTACCCAGGACCGTACTTTTTATTATGAAGTATTTCCTTCTAACTCATTAGAGACAGGCATGTGGCTGGAAAGTGAGCGAATGATGCATCCCGTTATCAACGAGATTGGGGTGAAAACACAAAACGAAGTTGTAAAAGAAGAAAAACGTTTGAGGGTGGATAATCAGCCTTATGGTAATTTTCTTGCAGAAATAATGAAACGTCTTTTTGTAAAACATCCATATCATTGGGTAACTATTGGAAGCATGGCTGATCTTGATTCTGCGAAGCTGGATGAATTCATTGCTTTTAATAAAAAATATTATGTTCCAAACAATGCCGTTTTGGTAATTGCAGGTGATATTGATATTGAAAAAACAAAAAAATTGGTTGATGGTTATTTTGCCCCTATCCCTACTGGTGGTGCGATAACACGTAACCCTGCAAGGGAAGATCCCATCACAACAGAAATTGTAGATACTGCATACGATAATAATATAAGCATCCCGGCAATCATGTCTGCATACCGTACGCCAGGTATTACAAGTAAAGAATCACTTGCACTGCAACTTGCATCTGATGTATTAAGTACGGGACAAAGCAGCCGCATGTATAAAAAAATGGTTGATGATAAAAAGAATGCCTTACAAGTTGGCTCATTCAATTATTCCCTTGAAGATTATGGCGCATACATTATTTATGCTTTGCCAAATGGTGGAGATTCTACTGCTTTACAGGTATTATTGAAAGATATGGATGATGAAATTGTAAAACTGCAAACAGAATTAATTAGTGAAACTGAATTTACAAAAATCAGGAACCAGTATGAAAACAATTCTGTAGGAGCCAATGCAAAAATGCTTGGTGTTGCAGAAAATCTTGCTGATGGTTATACTTTCTACAATAAAAACACCAATCACATTAACCAGGATCTTGATGAAATAAGAACAATAACAAGGCAAGACATTCAGAATGTTGCAAAAAAATACCTGAATCGCAACCAACGTGTTACGCTGTATTATTTACCGAAAAAAAATAAATAATCGCATTAAATTTCATCCAGACAAAACATTATAAAATGAATAAGATACTATATACATTCCTTTTTACAGCAGTTACATTTGCAGCTTCTGCGCAAGTGACTGTTGACCGAAGCAAACAACCAAAAGCAGGACCAGCACCTGTTATTGAATTTAAAAACCCGGAAATTTTCACATTGCCAAATGGCATGACCATTCTTGTAGTTGAAAATCATAAACTACCACGGGTATCTGCAACATTGAATATTGATATGGGCCCCGTAAAGGAAGGAGAAAAATCAGGTATTATGCAATTAATGGGACAAATGATGGGAGAAGGAACCAAATCAATGCCCAAAGCAAAATTTGATGAATCCATTGACCTGTTGGGTGCAGATGTGAATTTGAATTCAACCGGCGGATACACGGGAGCGCTAACCCGTTATTTCAGCCAGGCATTTATGTTAATGGCAGATGCATTGAAAAACCCTGCCTTTCCACAGGAATCATTTGAGAAACTTCAAAAGCAAACAATCACCGGTCTGAAATCGGGCGAAAAAAGTGCTTCTACTATTTCAGGAAGAGTTGTAAACGCATTGGGTTATGGAAAGCATACTGCCATGGGAGAGTTTGTAACAGAAGAATCTGTAAAAGCTCTTACACTTAATGATGTAAAGCAGGCGTATAAAGATCATATCACTCCTTCACGCAGCTACCTGACTTTTATTGGAGACATAACACCAGGTAAAGCCAAAGAACTTGCAACGAATGCATTTGGGTCATGGACAGGAAAAAAATTACCTGTACCTGAGTTTGCAAATGTTGATAATGTTCCTGCAACCGAAATTGATTTCATAGACGTTCCAACTGCAGTACAAGGAGAGTTAAGTGTAACAAATCTTATCAACAACCCAATGAGCGGAAAAGATTATCATGCACTGCTTATTGCAAACCAAATCCTTGGCGGTGGTGCTGAAGCAAAATTGTTCATGAATTTAAGAGAGAAACATGGTTTCACTTATGGAAGTTATGCCAATACCGGAAACGGGCGTTTCCAGGCAATGTTTAAAACCAGTGCACAGGTACGCAGCGAAAAAGCTGATAGCGCAGTTGTAGAAATGCTGAGTGAAATAGATAACATGCGCAATGGTAAGATCACAGAAGAAGAACTTGCCAGTGCGAAGGCAAAATACAATGGTTCATTTGCATTGAAAATGGAAGATCCTGCTAATACAGCTACTTACGCATCAAATATCCTGATCAATGGCCTGGAAAAAGATTTCTATCGCACATTCCTTCAAAAAATAAATGCTCTTACAATTGCAGATGTTCAAAGAGTAGCAAAGAAATATTACACCCGTGATAATGCCCGTATTGTGATTGTTGGAAATGGTGCTAAAATTTTACCTAACCTTTCAAGGTTGGGATTTCCTATCAAACTATACGATAAATATGCAGAGCCGATTGCAAACAAACCAAAAGAAACAGCAGTTGGTGAATCAGATAAAAATAGTGAAGCTGTAACAGCTTTCTCTATTATAAACGATTACCTTAAAGCAATCGGTGGAAAAGATGAAGCTAAGAAACTGGTTTCTCAAAAAGCAAACATCTCTTTGTCAGTACAAGGTATCACCCTTGAAGGCACTCAAATAAAAATGGCTCCTAATAAAGAACATACCATACTAAAAATGGGAGGTAACGTTGCTATGGAAAAAGTTTTTGATGGCGCAAAAGGCCACCAATCACAAATGGGCAAAAGTGCTGAAATGGATACTGCCGAAGTAAAAGAAGCAATGGATGAAAAAGGAATTATTCCGCAAGTTTACTATATAACAAATGACTATAAGACTTCTTACCTGGGTGTAGAAAAAGTAAACGACCAAAATGCCTATAAAATAAAAATAACCAAACCAAGTGGAAAAGTTAGTACTGAATACTACTCAACAAAAACAGCTTTATTGATTAGGGAAGAAAGTACTGAAACAGCTGGTGGTGAGGAAACAGCAGTAATTGTTGATTATTCTGACTACCAAAAGGTGGGAACGCTTTTGTTTCCATTAACTATAACGCAAAGTGCAGGTGGGCAGGATTTGGTTTTTAAATTCAGCGATGTAAAAATAAATGAAGGTGTAACTGATGCAGATTTTAAATAGAATCACATAAAATTAAATATTAAAAGAAAGCCTCCACTTCGGGAGGCTTTCTTTTGCCTTTGACTAAAGTCAAAGGTAAAAAAGTAACTATAGTTTTTATTTCTCTTCAAGAATACAAAACTGCTGTTCAATAGCAGTTGAATGCTCATAAAGCATTTCTATAAAACCCTTTCCATATAAAGCATAAAAAGGCATAAAGTTATCAATGCGTTCCTGTAATGTTCCTGCTGGAAATAAAGCTGTTTTAATTTTTATGATCTGTCGTTGTGCTGCATCAAATTTTTTCTTTTCGGCTTTAAACATTTTCTTTTCTAATAACCCGATTCGCTTTAAAGCTTGATTTGCCAAAGCCTCAACATGATTATTCAAAGTAGTATCAACAGCAGTTGCTGATGATCGTATCTTATCATATAAAGATTGAAGCGTAGCTTTTTCTTCATTCAATTGTAGTGTTACTTTAGTTTCACGCTTCACCAGTTCTTCTATTAATTCATTTGTTGGCTTAAAAAGATCTGCAAGTTTAAACTGAAGTTTGATAATATTTGCAGCCAGTTTTTTATTTACAATCATAAAAGAATTCCTGAGTATCAAAACCGGGAAGGGAACATGTACTTCATGAAATACTTTTTTTAATTCAAGCCAATATGCCAATTCACCACCGCCACCGATAAACGCAATATTGGGCAATATCATTTCCTGGAAAACGGGACGCAATATAACGTTGGCGCTGAAGCGTTCGGGATGTTCTTTTAATTCAGTGTCAATTTCTTCATTGGTAAAAATGGTAGTTGTATTAGCAACAGCAAATCCTGTTTTATAAGTTTCAATTCTTTCTCTTGTATCATCTTTTAAATAAAAAAGATTAATATTTCTTCCTGCGGCCTGTACTTTATATTTTTCGGGAAAGGATGTAATTGTTTCTGCAACTGCTTTCTGCGAAAATTGTTCTGTAAGTTCTCTTTTATTGATAGCGTAAGATTCATTTTTCAAAGCAGCATTATCAGGAAGAAAAACGATCAATCCTTTATCTTCAAATAAATTATTTACAAGTTCAAATGTTGCAAGCTCAATTGTTTTTCCTAAAGTATAACAGGATTTTACAAGGCTGATGATCTCAGGGCCATATTCTTCAACAGATAATTGTCCTTCTATTTCATTCATAAGGTCAATGAAAAGTTTATCTACTTTCATTCTACCTACCGCTCCTTTTTGTTCAGTCTTCCATTCATATTTTTTTCCATTGATAGTAACTTCTCCCAATTCCTGCAGGTCGGCATCTTCACTGCCCATATAATACACAGGAACAAAATGACAACCTTTGATCTTACTATTTAATTTATCAGCAAGTTTTATTGCATGCAGTATCTTGTAAATAAAATATAAATGGCCCGTAAAAATATTGGGTTGGTGTGCAGTGCAAATTGTAAAAGTAGTTTCATCCAGGAGTAAATTAATATTCTCTTTTACTTTATCATTTGTTTTGAAATCTGCGTATTGTTTATGAAGTTCTCTAACGAGTAAGTTACGATTGTATTTATGTTTTTTTCTTTCCTTGATTGCTTTTTTGATTCCTGCTAAGTCAGGATCGTTTTCATAAAATTCTTTTAATGAAGATTCCCCATTCAAATAATCTACAACAATCTTTGAGAAAGCGCCGGTTTTGTGATAAGGAATGTAGTGGGATTTAAATTTCATGGCTCTGGGAGTGAATGATGAATAGTCAATAGTGAAATTTCTGAAGTTTGTTATTTTTTTGGAAAGATATTATTAATTGAAGCTCCAAATGAATTTTCAATACTCAACATACAATACTCAATATTCACCGGGTTAGTTTGTTGCCTATTAAAAAAAAATTAAAGTGAATATAAGGATGTGTCAATATCAGTATAAACTTTCAAGCCTTCACCATTGACCATTCACCATTCACATTATCGTTAGACAATATCTCCTTCCAAATCAAAATCATACGCTTTTGTCATCTTCACATTTACAAATTCTCCAATAGTTAATTTTTTATTGCTGTTAATGATAACTTCATTATCCACTTCAACACTATCAAATTCGGTACGTCCAAGATAACGGCCTGATTCTCTTTTATCGATCATCACTTTAAATGTCTTGCCAACTTTTTCCATATTTTTTTCCAACGAAATCTCCTGTTGCACTTCCATGATCTCCTCTGCCCTTGCTTCTTTTACTTCTACAGGAACATCGTCAACAAGATCATGCGCAGTTGTACCTTCTTCATGACTATATGTGAAAGTTCCAACACGATCGAAACGCATTTTTTGTAAAAACGTTTTTAATTCTTCCACATCATCTCTTGTCTCGCCAGGAAAACCAGCGATCAGTGTTGTACGAAGACAAATATTTGGAATCTTATACCTGATGTTACCAATAAGATCTTCCATTTCTTCTCTTGTGATCTGGCGCTTCATTGCCTGCAACATATTATTGCTTGCATGTTGTAAAGGCATGTCGAGATAATTACAAATATTTTCTCTTTCTTTAATTGCATCAATAATATCCAATGGGAATTTTGAAGGATAAGAATAATGCAATCTTATCCATTCAAGTCCTTTTACATCTGCCAGTGCATGTAATAATTTTGGAAGTTCTCTCTTCTTGTAAATATCCAATCCGTAATAAGTCAGTTCCTGAGCGATCAGCATTACTTCTTTCACACCACGTTGTACCAACTGTTTTGCTTCCTCTACCAAACTTTCAATGCTGCGGCTAACATGTTTTCCACGCATCAATGGTATGGCGCAAAACGAACAGGTGCGGTTGCAACCTTCGCTGATCTTCATGTATGCGTAATGTTGAGGTGTGCTCAACAAACGCTCCCCGATCAATTCTTCCTTATAATCAGCTTCAAATCTTTTTAAAATGAGCGGCAGTTCCATCGTTCCAAAATAAGCATCTACTTCAGGAATTTCTTTTTCAAGATTTGCTTTATAGCGTTCACTCAGGCAACCTGTGACATACACTTTGTCAATCTTACCTCTTTTTTTCAATTCAACATTATCAAGAATGGTATTGATACTTTCTTCTTTGGCTTTTTCAATAAAACCACATGTATTAATGATAACTATATTATGATCACGTTTGGCATTTTCATGAACCGTGTCAATGTCATTAGCAAGCAACTGGCCGCTAAGCACTTCGCTATCAACCATATTTTTGCTACAGCCGAGTGTAATGATATTTACCTTGTCCCTTTTTATGCTTTTTGTCTTCATAATTTGGCGGCAAAGTTAACAAAAGAAAGCCTGCCTTCATGCATATTAATAAACCACAAATGGTAAAATAATATAAAATGATACTCGTTAATGAATAAAGTACATTTTACGACAAATCGTATTTTAAAAAATCATTAATTTTACAGCATGAACGGGACGCACAAAAAAAAGCTGAGGATCGCAATTTTAGATCTTTATGAAGGTGTAGCCAACCAGGGCATGCGCTGTATAAGGGAAATTCTGAACCAATATTCTGAGATACAGGAATTGGACCTTGAAGTAAATGAATTCGAGGTAAGGATTCAAAAACAGGTTCCCGGGCTTGATCATGATATTTATATTTCCAGTGGTGGCCCCGGCAGCCCTTTAGAAACAGAAGGAAGCGAATGGGAAAAAGTTTATTTCGATTGGCTGGAGCGGGTAGAAAAGTTCAATGCGAATGAAGGCAATCAACAAAAAAAGCAGGTGTTTTTTATATGCCATTCTTTCCAGCTTGTGTGCAGGCATTATAAGTTGGCAGATGTGACGAAGAGAAAGAGTACCGCATTTGGAGTCTTCCCAATACATTATTTAACAAGTGCAGAAAATGAACCCATATTTGAAGGGATGAAAGATCCTTTTTATGCTGTTGACAGCAGGGATTTCCAGGTAATACAGCCACATCAAAATAAATTGAAAAAAATGGGGGCAAGTATCCTCGCTATTGAAAAAGCAAGGCCACATGTTCCTTTTGAAAGAGCGGTGATGGCCATCAGGTTCAATGAAAATATGATTGGTACGCAGTTTCACCCTGAAGCAGATGCGGTTGGTATGTCCCTATACCTGCAAACAGAAGAAAAGAAAAAAACGGTGATCGAAAATCATGGCTATGAAAAATGGGAGGCTATGATCGAGCATCTTAATGATCCTGATAAGATCATGAGCACATACGCTCACATACTTCCTAATTTTTTGAATACAGCCTTGGCAAGAATATAAATGAATGTTTTTGTTGCCATTGATTCACTGATTATTTTTTAAAGAAATCAGTGAATCAGTGGCAATATTTCTTTTGGTATAGTCCCTGCTTTTAAATGATTAATAATCATTATTTTTATCCCCCATCATTTCATTATCATAAACAGGAATAAAAATGGAAAAAGCCTTAAGACAACAATTCAATAAAAATTTTACAGAAGAAAAATACAATGCTTATATGGAGAAGGTTGAAGGGATACATCCCGGTGCGCTGGATTTCAGAAATGCAGAAACGCCAATCTTCATTCCAAAAGATTTTAAAAATAAAATGCTTGCTGCCTGTGAGGATATTATTGATGTGATTGTTGCACCAAATTTCAAACAGCTTACAGAACGTAGTATTCCACAGGACCTGCTTGTTCCCAATGAAAATGAACATACACAGTTTGTTGTTTTTGATTTTGGCATTTGTGAAAATGCAGCTGGTGAAATTGAACCACAGCTGATTGAAATGCAAGGCTTCCCTACACTTTATGGCTTCCAGGCTTTTCATAGTGATATTACAAGAGATTATGCAAATGTTCCTGCGAATTACGATTCATATTTAAGTGGCTATAACAGGGAGTCGTACGTGCAGTTATTGAAAGATATAATAGTAGGCGATCTTCCTGTTGAAAATGTGATCCTGCTTGAGATATTTCCCGAGCACCAAAAAACAAGGATTGACTTTTATGCAACAGAACAATTACTAGGTGTAAAACCAGTTTGTCTTACTAAGCTTATTGCAGAAGGCAGCTCGTTATATTATATGAATGATGGCAAAAAAACACTTGTCAAAAGAATTTACAACCGTTTAATTTTTGATGACCTGCAGCAGCAGGAAGGGTTAGGCGATATTATTGATCTAACAAAAGAATATGATGTAGAATGGGTGCCACATCCAAACTGGTTCTATCGCATTAGTAAATTCACATTGCCATTTATTGATAACCCTTATGTTCCTGAAACATTTTTCTTAAACGAAATAATGCAGCCAGTTGATCTGAAAGATTTTGTATTGAAGCCGTTATTTTCATTCGCAGGCATGGGCGTTGTCATTGATGTGACACAGGAAGACATTGATAAAATAAAAGATCCTGAGAACTGGATACTGCAACGCAAAGTAAATTATGCTGCCATTATAGAAACAATGGATGAACCTGCGAAAGCGGAGATTCGTCTATTTTATTTCTGGAAGAATGATTGGGAAAGGCCGGTTGCCGTTCATAACCTGGCAAGACTTAGTAAGGGCAAGATGATCGGCACACGTTATAATAAAGACAGAACATGGGTGGGTGGAACGGTTGCGTATTTTGAAAAAGATTAAAACCTCACCCCCTACACCCTCTCCTAAAGGAGAAGGGGCCAGGTACTTTTGTGGCTGCGTATAAATTAATGAAAATGAAAAACAAGATCGGGATAAAAAGATTTGAATTTTATTTAGTTAAGCTGGAAGTATTGCTTTTGAAATCATCAGAAGATAAAAATCCGGCTTTATGGCTTTATACAAATGGGGCACGCACGCCTCTTTTTATGCTGGAGAGCCTTGCAAAATTATATTCATACTTACACAACAGGAAGCGATTTGAAAAAATAAAACTTCAATTTAAATTTTTAGAAGATACACTCGGCGCCATCGATTACTATGATGGTTTTGCAAAAGAGTTTGTAAATAACCCTGCAATTCCAACGGGGGTTACTGAATATTTACATGCACAAACAAGAGAAAAGATACAAAGGTTGAATGATCTTTTGATAGAAAATAAATGGATCGGTGATCGGGCTAATCGTATTGAAAAGATCCGTAAAAAATTATATGATACTGATTGGCTGGAACCAAAAGAAGAATTGAAAGCGATCTTTAATTTTTATAAAACGTCTATCAGCAATATCAAAGAATTTATTACTGCTGCAGGTGATAACTTTACAGAAATTGAATCGCAGGTTCATACCTTGCGGAGGAAATTGCGCTGGCTCAGTATTTATCCGCAGTCATTACAAGGCATTGTGCAACTTAATACAAGCGGAGTAACAAGAGATACTTTATTAAAATATCTTACACCTGAAATAGTAAATTCTCCTTTTAATAAAATGCCTGAAGCAGGTGACAACAGCTATTTTCTATTGTTAGAAAAAAACTATTTCCTTGCATTAAGTTGGATGATTGCTGAATTAGGAAAATTAAAAGACAATGGCCTCAGAGTACTTGTTATTACAGAAGCGCTTCAACAAACGGAAGGGCTTAGCCGCTTAGATGCACTGAACAAAGCATACGATATTTTGGGTGGGGATAAAGATGCATTGCAAAAGATACTTGCAAATGCAAACGCTATTATTAAAACTTACCTGGAAGAAAAAAACTTAGATAAATTAATTTATGGTGTTACGTCTTCGAAGAAAGTTTAGCGTTTGCGTTTTTCCGAATTGGCCTGCTGTTATCTTCAGCCATTGAGAATGTGGTTGGTGATAACACCATAAGTGTTCGAAAGATTTTAAATCCTATTTTAGAATATTGATTTTTATTGCGTCGTAGGATTGGAAGACGGATGATACGGACTGGGCGGATGATCACGGATTTATTTTT
>JBDTLP010000104.1:0-17021 GCA_039934735.1 Ferruginibacter sp.
AAAAGCATCCATTCCATCTGGACTAAAATAAAAAAGAAAGGCGTTTCTTTTGAAGAAGTGTATGATCTTTTTGCGATTCGCATTATTGTAAATTCTGAACCTGAAAAAGAAAAAGAGGATTGCTGGAAAGTATATAGCATTATTACAGATTCCTACAATCCTTCACCTGAAAGATTGAGAGATTGGTTAAGCAATCCAAAGAGCAATGGTTACGAAGCGTTACATACTACCGTTATGGGGCCACAGGGCAAATGGGTGGAAGTACAAATACGCACACTTCGTATGAACGAGATTGCCGAAAAAGGATTGGCAGCTCACTGGAAATACAAAGAAGGAAAAGAAGGTGATGAAAGCCGTTTTGATAAATGGTTTCAGCAAATACGGGAAGCCTTGAGCAACCAGGATTCAAACTCACTTGATTTTTTACAGGATTTTAAAACATCGTTTTTAGCTGAGGAAATATACGTTTATACTCCGAAGGGAGATGTGAAAATGCTGCCGATTGGTGCTACTGCGCTCGACTTTGCATTTAGTGTACACACTGCCGTTGGTAGCAGGTGTATTGGCGCAAAAGTAAATCACAAACTTGTTCCTATAAGTTATAAGCTCAAAAGCGGAGACCAAATAGAAATTATTACCAGCGCTAAACAAAAGCCAAACCAGGAATGGCTGAATTTTGTAGTTACCAGCAAGGCCAAGACGAAGATCAAAGACACGCTAAAAGAAGAGAAGCGTACCATTGCAGAAGATGGTAAATATATTTTACAACGCAAGCTTGAAGGCATTGGTGCTGTAATGAATCAATCAAACATCGAAGAGCTCGCTTCTTTTTATAAGATAAACAGCAGCCTTGATCTTTTATACGAAATCGCCATTAAAAAAATCGATCTTAAAGAATTAAAGGATTTTACTGTTCATGGTGATAAATTAATACCACCAAAACCAATTAAACCTGTTGAAGAAAAAACAGATAAGCAGGAATTCATAGATAAGAAAACCAGCGGCAATAAAAAAGAAGCCGAGCTGATCATTTTTGGTGAAAGCAGTGACCAGATCATGTACACACTTGCCAATTGTTGCAAACCCATTCCCGGCGATGATGTATTTGGTTTTATTACAACCGGCGAAGGATTAAAAATTCATAGAACGAATTGCCCCAATGCTGCAAGACTATTGGCGAATTATGGACATCGTGTTGTAAAAACGAAGTGGGCAAAAAATAAAGAGATATCTTTCCTTACTGGTTTAAGGATAATCGGACTTGATGATGTTGGTGTGATACATAAGATCACAAATTTAATCAGTGGGGAATTAAGGGTAAATATTTCAGCCATGACCATCGAAGCAAAGGATGGTATCTTTGAAGGAAATGTAAAAGTATTTGTGCATGATAAGGAAGAATTAGATGAACTTGTGAACCAGTTGCTGGCGTTGCCAGGAATTGAGCGGGTTGACAGGTATGATACTGAATGATGTTGGAAGGAAAAAGAAATATCCAATAATCAATGTTCAACAATCAATATTCAAGTAAGAAAACATTGGGTAGTTTAACTAATTTAAAATAGTACTAAATAAATATTCATTAACAATTAAAATTGATTTTATGCAGGAATTAATAAATCGCCTGACTGAAAAAGCGGGCATCAGCTCTGACCAGGCACATACAGCCATTCATACCATCAAAGAATTTATTAAAGAAAAATTTCCTATGATGGCGGGAGCAGTAGATAATTTTTTCCCTGGATCTACTTCAACTGAAACAATGAACACTGCAAACAATTCGGCAACGACTGCAACTACAACTACAGATTCTGGTAGTATGATGGATAAGATCAGTGATTTTATTCCTGGTGAGATGGGACAAAAAGTAGAAGATTTTGCAAAAGGATTATTTGGAGATAAAAAATAACCTGGTAGAAATATTTTATTAGCCACCTGTTTAATCAGGTGGTTTTTTATTTTTCTTCGTTGCAATATTTTAATATACCATCAATTTCTTCATTGCTTAAATTGGGGAATGGTTGCATGTAAGCTTGCTTCCATTTTGCAAACAAATCTTTTGCATAAGCATCTTTTACAATCACTTCCTGCGGATTTTTAATGAATTCATAAAGCATTGTTTTATCCTTCCACCTATTTGCGACATTTCTTAACGCTGGACCCGTAAGGTCTTCAGTTGGCCTATGGCATTGGGCACAATTTATTTTAAACAGTTGTTCGCCAGAGATTGCTGTTTCTTTTTCTTCTGCGTTACTATGGTTGCTATTATTGTTACAAGCAAGAAAAGAAATGCTTAATGCAACCATTAAAATAATCATGTTGTTCTTCATGCTGCAAACTTATATTAATCAAATTATAAAGGGCCCATTTAAACGGGCCCTTTATAAAAGTATTTAGCAACAACTATTTAGTAAAAAAATCTGTGTACTCGTAATAATCCTGGGAAGGAGCCGGTGTACGTGTTTTCACATACAATTGTAAGGCATTGTCTGTTAAAACCTGGATTGTAGCCGTATCATTAAATGTAGTGGTTCCGCCGCCATCATTAAAAGTTAGAACCACCTGGCTATCGTTCAATAGAGTATAAGTTGCAGTATCACTACCCAAAAGGCCAGCTACATAATAATATGCTTTGCCATCAGCTCTAAAATCAACGTAATCCCCAGTAACACCAATTGTGGTATCGCGGTAATCTCCCGGGTTGGAATATTCATGATAATATTCCTTTTGAAAAACCCATTTAGCCTGTAATTTTTGCAATGTTGTTTTTGAGGTATTATCACCATTATGCTTATTACACGCAGCGAATAATGTGATCATGCATGTTCCAATTAAAAAAAACAGTTTTACTTTTTTCATACTTATATTTTTAGAGTCGGATAAAATATTCTGTAAATAATTATTTATTTTAAAACTTCCCTGGCAATAACTAATTTTTGAATCTCACTCGTTCCTTCACCAATGGTACAAAGCTTACTATCTCTATAAAATTTTTCTACAGGAAAATCCTTTGTATAACCATAACCACCAAATATCTGTACAGCATCTGTACTTATTTCTACTGAAATTTCACTGGCATAATATTTTGCCATGGCTGCTTCCTTCGTCATTGGTAATCCTCTCATTTTAAGATCACAGGATTGATTGATGAGCAATTCGGCAGCTGCGATTTTAGTTGCCATATCTGCAAGCTTAAATGCAATACCCTGGAAATTTGAAATTGGCTGATCAAACTGGTGACGCTCTTTTGAATATTGTACTGATGCTTCATAAGCACCTTTTGCAATACCAAGACTTAATGCTGCAATAGAAATTCTTCCTCCATCCAATATTTTCATTGCCTGTTTAAACCCTCCTCCTACTTCACCCAAACGATTCTCATCAGGAATGATGCAATTATCGAAAATCATCTCTGCTGTTTCACTGGCACGCATGCCAAGTTTATTTTCTTTTTTTCCTGCACTGAATCCGGCTGTATTACGGTCAACTATAAACGCAGTAGAATTATTCTTTGCCCTTGGCTCGCCGGTACGACAAATAACAACTGCTACATCGCCGGATTTACCATGGGTGATCCAGCTTTTTGTTCCATTGATCTTCCAGTTATTGCCCTCTTTCACGGCAACCGTTTTCATATTACCAGCATCGCTTCCTGTATTGGGTTCAGTAAGTCCCCAGGCACCAATAAATTCTGCAGTAGCAAGTTTTGGTAAATATTTTTGTTTCTGGGCCTCATTGCCAAAAGCAAGGATATGGCCCGTACAAAGTGAATTATGCGCAGCAACCGACAATCCAATGGAACCACATACTTTGGAGATTTCCTGGATTACAGCGCTATATTCAAGGTATCCAAGCCCGGTACCGCCATAAGCTTCAGGAACCAAGACACCCATCATTCCGAGTTTTCCTAACTCCTTGAAAATGTGGATAGGAAACTCCTGCGATTCATCCCATTCCATTAAATGCGGCTTGATATACTGTTGTGCGAAATCTTTGGCAGACTGCGCCACCTGTAGTGTAAGTTCACTTTGTGCAAATTCCATCATATAGCAATCGTTGAAGGCGCAATTTAGGGAATATAGAAATACTAACAAGTGTTAGTGTAGATTGATTTAGGGAATGTTAAAGGAAACTAAATCCGTTATAATCGTTAAGCCAATGATTTTTAATTATTACCATTCATATTTTTTTGACTATTTTATTTGCTGGCAAATTCGGTTGCATGTGTTTGCCATATGATTTTATTTTTTCGGCTTATTAATTTAAATGGATCGAACCTACGGTTCTCGTTTTGATATTGTCATTTGTTCAACGGACTAAAGTCCGTTGCTACAAGATGGACCGATGCTACGCATCTTTTAAAACATAAAAAAATCTCTCTTAATTTCTATGCAGATCCGTAGGCTCGGAACATTTTATAGTTGCTAGAGTATTAGCCAATGTTACACTCCTTTCAAGACACAAAAAATACTTTATAATTTCCATGAAGAGCCGTTGGCTCGGAACATTTTGTAACAACGGATTTTAATCCGTTGTATATCATAAATCGCTAAATAGAGTACCGTAGGTACGATCCATTTCTAAATAAGCTCCTGGAAAATATAACTTTCATCATACGCTATCTTAAATTTCTTTAAAAATTCCAGGTATTCATCCCGGAAGCTTTGCTTTTTATGATGCGTTTCCTGGTTTTGTATGTATTTATATACTTTATCAACTTGTGATTGACTATATGAAAATACTCCATACCCTTCTTGCCACTCAAAACGTCCTGCTGTCAAAGAATGGTCATTTATATATTTCGATGATTTTGCTTTTACAGTTTTCATCAATTCAGAAACAGAAACCACAGGTTTTAATCCAATCATACAATGCACATGATCTTCAACACCATTTACAATAATGTTTTTACATGCTGTTTCGTTTATTAAATTTCCAATCACAGAATGTAATTCATTACTCCATGGTTTGTCAATGATGGCATTACGATATTTTACGGCAAAAATTGTTTGTAAATAGATTTGGTGATATGTGTTTGCCATATGATTTCATTTTTGCAGCTTATTAATTTATATGAATCGAACCTACGGTTCTCGTTTTTATATTGTCATTTATTCAACGGACTAAAGTCCGTTGCTACAAGATGGCCCGATGCTACGCATCTTTTAAAACATCAAGCCATTTCACAATTTTAATGCAGGGCCTTAAGCTCGGAACATTTTATAGTTGCTACAATATGAACTAATGCTACGCATCTTTTAAAACATTAAGCCATTTCACAATTTCCATGAAGATCCGTATGCTCGGAACATTTTGTAACAACGGATTTTAATCCGCTGTATATGCTAATTTAATTTCAACGAGTGCCGTAGGCACGATACATGTTCGTCATAAAATATTACTGAATCTGCCCTTCTGATAATCAATCTTTCCTCTCTAAATTTACTTCACCGTTAAATACGGCGCCAGCTTCCCAAACAACTCATTACTCACCAACATGATCTTTTTAATATCATCAACATCTACAAAATTCCCATGTTGCGTACGATATTGTATGATCGCATTGGCTATCTGGTAGCGGATATAAGGATGTTCTTTCAATTCATCAAGCGTAGCTGTATTTATATTTATCTGCTTAATATTTTCACCAGAAACCTGCAGGTAACTTTTTATTTTTTGAAAAGTAGAATCAGGCAAGCCAAATGTTTCAGCCACTTGTTCAATTTTATAAAATCCGCCTAGCTTGTCTCGAAATTTCAGAATGCGTTTTGCATACCCAGGACCAATTCCAGGTAAAGAAATATAGGTTGATGAATCCGCATTATTGATATCAATTATTGATATCGTTTTTTTAGGATATTCTTTTTTTTCATAGGCAGGAAAATTGGCAGATGTCTGAGTGGATGTTTGTTCAATCCTGACAAAAGGCAACATTTGAGAAACCTGGTCTTCATGCAGCCCCCATATTTTTTTTATGTCTTCGGGTTGTTTAAACTTTCCTCCTTTTGATAAATAGTTTTGTATGGTCGCTATTGTTTTATCTCTTACCCCTAATTTTTTCCAGCCTTCTGCTGATAATGTATTGGGATCGAAGAAAAATAAATTCATTGCATTACTATTATCATGCGTTTTGTATTCCCGGATATCTTTCTTATAATTATTTTCCGGATATTTTTTCTCGTATTTTTTTTCACTACTATCTAGAGATTTTATTTTTAGTGTTGCCATCCCGGTTTTAAATTCTCCTGCATCAATATTTTTTTCTTTAAAGAAAAACGAATAAACAAAGGGAGTTGCGATCAGCAAAAAAATAATAACGAGAATAAAAACAGTTCCGTTTTTTTCTTTTCGGGTAAAATGTAAAAAATGATTGGTTGCTCTTTTTTGCATGACGCTAAAGTACCACTGCGCCCAAATAATAACGATGAGAAAAGACCAGTATTTTAGGAGAAAAACAACTCCTGTTTATCGTATGCAAGCTGAATTCCTGGTGGTAAAATCGGGTTTATATCTGTGTGTTTACCCAACTGGTGACTGATATGTGTAAAATATGCCTGTGGAATTTTTAATTCCTGAACAAGTTCTACTGCTTCCTGCAGGTTAAAATGTGAAATGTGTTTTTCATGCCGCAGTGCATTTAATACAATGGTCTTGCTGCCTCTTATAATATTTTTTTCCGCTTCATCAATCCTGTTTGCATCGGTGATATAAGTAAAATCACCAAACCTAAAACCAAGCACAGGCATTTTCAAATGCCATACTGTAAAAGGAATTACAGGAATATCCCCGATATTAAAAGGCTCGTTATTTAGATCAACTAAAGTAATATCGGGAATACCTGGATATTTAAATTCTGAAAAAATATAAGCGAATTCTTTTTTAAGTGCAGTTTGAGTAAGTTCATTGGCAAACACTTTCATGGCCTGTTTCTGAAAATAATTATAGGCACGAATATCATCCAGCCCGGCAATATGATCTTTGTGGGGATGTGTAAATAAAACGGCATCAAGTTTCTTTACTTCGCTTCTCAACATCTGATACCTGAAATCTGGCGTTGTATCTACAACGATTGCTGTTGTTTCACTCTCAACCAATATGCTACTTCGAAGCCTGTTGTCTTTCGCATCTTTAGATGCACATACCGGGCACGGACATGCGATCATTGGCACACCACTACTTGTACCAGTACCAAGGAAAGTAATTTTTAATGGAGGACAGTGCATTTAAATAAGAAATAAGAAATGCAAAATTAGAAATAAGAAAGTGGATGACAGTAATAATTTTTAGAAATAAGAAAGCTGACTTTCTTATTTCTCATTTCCTGTCTGATGACAGGCAGGCTTATTATTTATTTCTTATTATTTTTCACTGCCAATGCTCATCAATTCTTCGTAAAGCTTCTGGCTTTCATGTGTAAGCGCATCAAAATTGATCTCTAGCTGCGGTAAAAGATCGATCAGTGTATTAATTCTTCCTTCTGTTTGAAAAAATTTATTCAGAACAACAACCTTTTTTGCCTGCAGTATGCAGTAACCGCTTTGGAAAGTGCCTCGTTCATAACGAATAATATAGCCACAGTCCTCAACTATCTTTTCGACCTTATCTAATGTGTGTTGTGTATATTTCATAGTTCATACCCCAAACCCCTAAAGGGGCTTTTTTAGCCCTGTAATATTTATGCAACTTCATGTAAAATAAGAGCAATAAAAAAAAACGTTTTCAACAAATCTTAATAAAAATACGTATAAATATTTTTATTCTGTTTATAGTTCCACCTTTAGGAGGCGGAGGGGGTTATTTGTTAGACATTCGAATTACCGGCACAATCATTTCTTCCAGACTGATTCCCCCATGCTGAAACGTATTTCTATAATAATTTACAAAATGGTTGTAATTATTGGGATAACACAGGAATAAATCGCCTTTGGCGAAAATAAAGGATGAATTTACGTTTGGAACCGGCAAACCCGCTTCACGGGGATCCCTAAATGCAAGTACATCCTTTGGCTCATAATTCAAATTTCTTCCATGTTTGTAGCGAAGATTTGCGGTGGTTTGTTTGTCGCCAATCACTTTTGCGGGTGTTTTTACTCTGGTAGTTCCATGGTCAGTTGCAACAATAATATTTAAGTTTTTATCTGCAATTTTTTTAAGTGCCTGGTGCAAAGGGCTATGTTCAAACCAACTCTCAGTAATACTGCGATAGCTTGTTTCATCGCCAGCCAGTTCTTTAAGCACTTCCATTTCTGTACGTGCGTGGCTCAGCATATCAATAAAATTATAAACGATTACGTTCAGGTCATTCTGTAAAAGGTTGTGCATATTGTCAACCATCTTCTGCCCGTCATGATTGTTGGTGATCTTGGTATAAGAAATTTTGAGATCAGCTTTTCCAACCCGTTTTAAATGCGCCCTTAAAAATTCTTCTTCGAATAAATTCTTTCCGCCTTCTTCATCATCATTTTTCCATTGATTAGAAAATTGTTTTTCAATATCAATAGGCAAGAGGCCAGCAAAAATGGCATTCCTTGCATATTGTGTGGCGGTTGGTAAAATAGAATAAAAAGTTTCTTCTTCATGTATCCTGAAACTTTCTGCAAACATTGGCTGTATTGTTTTCCATTGGTCAAAACGAAGATTATCTATTAAAATAAAAAACAACGGAGTACCTTTTTCAAGATGGGGTAAAACTTTAAATTTCAAAAGTGTATGGCTCATGATGGGTCCATCCACACTTTTTGGTGCAACCCATGATGCATAATTTTTTGAAATAAATTTAAAGAACTCTGTATTGGCTTCTTGTTTTTGTGCCTGAAAAACTTCCTGCATTTCAGGGCTGTCGCTTTTCTGCATTTCCAATTCCCAGTACACTAATTTTTTATAGATCTCCATCCACTCATTATAATCAGGATTACTGCTTAATGCCATGAAAAGGCTGCGAAATTCCTGTTGATAAGCAGAAGTTGTTTTTTCTGCCACCAACCTTTTATTGTCAATAATTTTTTTGAGACTGAGCCATACCTGGTTTGGATTTACAGGCTTAATTAAATAATCGCTTATCTGGCTGCCGATGGCTTCATCCATTAAATTCTCTGCCTCATTTTTTGTAATGAGCACAACAGGTAAATTGTTATTTATTTCTTTGATCTGTTGCAAAGTCTGCAAGCCTGTTATACCGGGCATTGTTTCATCCAGCAATACAACATCTATAATATTGTTCTTTACAAATTCAACTGCATCAAAGCCATTTGTTTTCGTTTGAACTTCATATCCTTTATTCTCAAGGAACATGATCTGCGAATTAAGACTATCTATTTCATCATCTACCCAGAGTATTTTTGCTACATTCATGTTTGATAATCATTTAGGTTTGTGAAAACGGGAATCGGGAAACGGGAATAGGCAAAAGTGAATGGGTGAATAAGTCAATAAGTGAATCATGAAATTTTCATTTCGCGGGACCACCAAAAACTTATAAACAAAGACCTTTTACTTACAGCTTAAAGCTAATGGCTAATAGCTGCTCTTGCAAATTTAATTTTTTACAACTATGCTTTGTAGCTTTACGTCACTTTGTAATTAGTTTAACATATAAATATTCAAGCTAAAAATAAATAATGCGCTTTCATAAAATAATCAACGATCCGGTTTATGGTTTTATAACAATTGATAATGAATTGATCAATGATATCATTGCCCATCCCTATTATCAGCGTTTAAGACGCATTCACCAGATGGCAATGGCGCATCTCGTTTACCCGGGTGCGGTACATTCAAGATTGCATCATTCTTTGGGTGCTTATCATTTAATGTGTTGTGCATTGCAGGAACTGATCAGCAAAGGAATTGATATCACAACTGAAGAACAACTTGCATCTAAAATTGCGATCCTGCTTCATGATATCGGGCACGGCCCTTTTTCGCATGCATTGGAACAGGTGCTTGCAGAAGGCATGCATCATGAAGAAATTTCTTTATTGCTTATTAAAGAATTGAATATTCAGTTCAATGGCCGCCTGCAAATGGCAATTGATATTTTTACAGATGTTTATCCTAAGAAATTTCTGCATCAACTGGTGAGTGGGCAGTTGGATGTTGATCGCATGGATTATCTCACGAGAGATAGTTTTTTTACAGGCGTAAATGAAGGCGTGATCGCATACGACCGCATCTTAAAAATGCTTACCGTTCACAACGGCGAATTGATGGTAGAAGAGAAAGGCATTTATTCCATAGAAAAATTTCTTGTTGCCCGCAGGCTCATGTACTGGCAGGTGTATTTACACAAAACGGTATTAAGTGCCGAACAAATGCTTCAACGAATTATTAAAAGAGCAAAATTTATAAATGCCCAATGCCTGGAACCTTTGAATAGCTTTATCAATGGGCCTGGTGTTACCCTGCAGCAATTTTGCGATGTAGATGACTATGATGTTTTGATGGCAATAAAAAACTGGTGCAATCATGAAGATCCTGTGTTATCCATGCTGAGCCAGGGAATCATTGATAGACGGTTGTTGAAAGTAAAATATTACCCCGAACTTGTTGATGAAAAATTAATTGCGGAAAAGACCAGGGAAGCATGCATTAAATACAATTTAACCGAAGAAAATGCACGTTGGCTTATATTTACCGGCGAAGCTTCCAGCAGCACCTATAATTTTGAAAACGAACACATTCATATTTTATTTAAAGATGGAAGTATAAAAGACATTTCAGAAGTTGACAATGCACTCATCAATGAAAACCTGAGGGGCAAGGTTAAAAAATATTACATTTGTTACTTAAGATAGCCACAAGCTATTAGCTTAAGCTGTAAGTAAGAACTTTCTTATTGAACGCTATTGACTAATATCTGAAGGCAAAAAGCTAAAAGACATATTATATGCAATTCAGCGCAGCCCAAATCGCACACATCATTAGTGGAACACTTGAAGGCCCGGCAGAGGCTTTTGTAGGATCTTTCGGAAAGATCGAAGAAGCGAAAAGCGGGCAGCTTGCATTTTTAGCAAATCCTAAATACGAAGATTTTTTATATTCCACAAAAGCATCGATCATCATTGTTAACCAGTCATTGCAATTAAAGCAACCAATTGCGGCTACGCTTATCCGTGTTCCTGATGCTTATAGTGCCTTTGCAACTTTACTTGACCGTTACCAGCAAATAAGAACCCAGCAACTTACCGGTATTCAGCAACCTGTTTATATGGATGCTTCTGTAAAAATAGGAGAAGAAGTTTTTATTGGCGCATTTGCATACCTCGGTGAAAATGTTGTGATCGGCAATGGCGTAAAAATATTTCCCAACGCTTATCTTGGAAATAATGTAACTGTTGGTGATAACACAATCATTCATGCAGGTGTAAAAATTTATCATGAATGTGTGATCGGAAAAAACGTGGTGATACATGCAGGCACTGTGATTGGTAGCGACGGTTTTGGCTATGCGCCTCAGCAGGATGGCAGTTTAAAGAAAGTTCCTCAAATTGGAAATGTGGTGATAGAAGATGCTGTTGAAATTGGCGCCAATACAACCATTGACCGTGCTACCATTGGAAGTACATTGATAAAGTCGGGTGCAAAACTTGATAATTTATTACAGATCGCCCATAATGTTGAAGTTGGAAACAACAGCGTTATTGCTGCACAAAGTGGTGTAAGCGGAAGCACAAAAATTGGAAAGAATGTAATGATCGGCGGCCAGGCAGGTATTGTTGGCCACATACAAATTGCAGATGGCAGCAAAATAAATGCACAAAGCGGTGTAAGTAAATCTATAAAATCTCCCAATACTGCTGTTACCGGTTCGCCTGCTTATGATTATACAGCGGCATTGCGTAGCCAGGCGATTACACGCAATCTTCCACAACTTGAAAAAAGAATTCTTGAACTTGAAAAAATAATCAGGGAAATGCTGGTTAATAAATAAAGGGGTTAGTGAGGACACTAACCACGGCCGTTGATAAGCACATCAAACCAGGACTTAAAGAAATGATGGCATGAATAATGAAAGTACAATCATACTCACATTCCCATTCCTTTGATGAATGCTATTTAAGATAACGACAATATGATAAATAAAATTTCTATAGCTGTGGTTGCTGTCCCCACCAAACACATTATAATAAATGAAAATTCCCTAACCTATTTATAACTGAAATAACATTACTCAATTTTGAATGCTCTCCCGAAATATTTTTTATTACTAAGTATATTCTTCATCTCTGTAAATTTAAATGCACAGGTTACTTTAAAAGGAACTATACAGGATGCACATACGAAAGAACCCGTTCCGTATGCTTCTATATATTTAAAATCATCAGGCGTTGGCAATACATCCGACAGTGCCGGAAATTTTACTATTCATTTAAGCAGGTTGGAAAAAGATAGCCTTATAGTTAGTTATGTGGGTTATGAATTATTTACATACCCGGTTACAGATGCGAATGATAATCATCCCATCAATATTCAATTACAAAGAGGAGGATTGAATGGTGTAGTGATTATAAAAGCAAAATTTAATAAAGGCTTGTTCCTATGGCATAAAATAATGAGTAAAAAGAAGTTTTACAATCGCTATAACCTGCCCAACTTTGGATATGAAGCTTACAATAAACTGGAAGTTGATTTTAAAAATTTCAAACCAAAAAGGATCATGAAGAATCCTTTATTAAAGCCATTCACTTTTGTTTTAGATAATGTTGACAGTACTTCTGAAAAAGATCCTTTTCTTCCTGCCTATCTTTTGGAAAGCATCAGTGATTATGGTTTTCAAAAAAATCCAAAAAAATATTATGAGAATATAAGGGCCAGTAATACCAAAGGTTTTAAAAATGAAAGCATATCGAAACTAACGGGTGTAATGGATCAAAACGTAAATATTTATAGCAATTTCGTGAATGTGATGGATAAGGATTTCATTAGCCCTTTCAATGATAATGGAGATGATTATTATACTTTCTCTGTTGCCGATACACAGATGCTTGGTGATAAAAGAATTTATCATTTTGTATTCAGGCCAAAACGTGCAGGCTCAAATACGTTTGAAGGTGATGCATGGGTGTTTGCACAAACTTATCAAATACAACGTATTTCTCTTTACCTCGGCAAGGATGCAAACATAAATTACATTGACAGGATCAGCGTGTTCCAGGAATTCATTCCCATCAATGACAGCATATACTTTTTGAGCCGTGATAAATTTTTTGCAGATTTCAGGGTATTGGGAAAACACTCACTCACATTGATTGGAAGAAAAACAACTTCTTATAAAAACATTCTTATCAACAATGATTCTATTGCAAACTTTTTCAAGGGACAAAAAGTGGAGGAAATTGTAAAAACCACCAAGGGTGTAAACGAACTTCCTGATTCTGCCTGGGACGATCTGCGTCATGATACTTTATCCGATAATGAAAAAGCGATTTACACTACCGTTGATAAGCTTTTGAAAATGCCTAAGTTTAAAAAACTGGAACATACAATTAAGTTTGTTGCAACAGGCTACAAAGAAATCGGTAACCTGGAGATTGGTCCCTGGTTCAATTGGATCAGCGGTAATAAATGGGAAGGCACCCGTTTTCGCTGGGACCTTGGAACCAATACCGGTTTCAACAAAAAGATTTATTTACACGGATACCTTGCGTATGGAACAACTGATAAAAAAGTAAAAGGGCTTGCTGAAGCTTTTTGGATATTGAAAAAAGATCCCTACTTCCGTTTGCATGCATCTTATAGCAATGATATAGATAATGGCATCAGCCAGGTTGGCCAGGTAAGCCAGGATAATATTTTTTCCCTCGCAATTCGTAAACCAAATACCAACAGGAAATTTATTAAAACAAAAGATATAAGATTCGAAGTATTTAAAGGTTGGGGTAAAGCTGGTTTTTCTACCGAATTATTTTTGGTGCACCATTCTTATGATCCATTATTAAATCTTCCTTTAAAATCAGATTTTCCTACTACGAACGGTATTGCTTTAAGCAGTTTTGAAGTTGCGCTAAAATTACGCTGGGCATATCTTGAACAATTTCTTGAAGGAGATTATTTCCGTTATTCGTTGGGCACAAAGTATCCCATCGTAGAATTAACGGCAACAAAAGGAATAAAAGGCTTGGCAAAAAGTTCTTATAATTATACCAAGCTTAATTTTGCTGTAAGTGATTACATGAAGATATCTCCTTATGGTTCGCTTAGTTATAAAGTATATGCTGGTAAAACATTCGGGACATTGCCTTTTGCTTTTTTAGAAAATCATCCCGGTAATGATATTTATTATTACAATTCGAATAGTTACAACCTGATGAATCGTTTCGAATACCTGAGCGATCAATTTGCAGGTATCAATGTAGAACACAATATTGGTTCCGGATTGTTTCGCTTTATACCATTAACGCGTAAATTAAAATGGCGCCAATTCTGGACAGCAAAATCACTTTGGGGATCTTTGAGTGATGCAAATTCAAAACTCAATAATTCAAAAAATACTTTCAAGACCTTAAACGGCCGCACTTATCTTGAAGTAGGAACCGGTATTGATAATATTTTCAAATTACTTCGTATTGATTTCATCTGGCGTGTATCTGCCGATCCTTCATCGCTTAATAAAACATCGCGGTTCGGTATTTTTGGAAGTTTCCAGTTCCAGTTCTGATTTGAAAATGCAAGTATTTATTTCGTATTACATCTGATGTTTATGCAGTCTGGATATTTATTGCTGTGCCTACGCGGTATAAATACTAAATAAAGAAATGAAGTTTCTAATTTCATTATTCTAATTCCTTATTTGGTAATTTTCACTAAATGTAAAATAACATTGTCAATCTTTATAGCCAATTCTCTTTCGGTAAGAAAAACTACTTCTCCAGGCGAATTAACTCCATCGTCTTCCGCATTTCTTTTCTGATAAATGGTTTTTCCATCTGCGCCAATGCTATAAATTCCTGTGCCCACAGGCTTCTCTCCATTTTTAGTTTTTATCTTTGTAGTAAATTTTCCATTCTTTTCGAAACATGAAATATAATTTTTCATGCTACTAATTAAATCTGCAGAATCTTTGACTGGTTTAAGAAATTCAAATTTGCTCATTTTCCAACATCCCAACAATTTTTCTTCGGTAGCAATTTGAGCGTGCGATGAAAGCTGTGTAGAAAATGAAATAACTATCAAAAAATATTTAATAAAATATGTGCGGTTCATTACTTTGATTTATGTAGTATGTTTTATTATTCCAATTTAATACCTAATAGCATACTCAATTTTTGCATCGCTTGTATTCAATTTCAAATCCAATGACAATATTGTAAATAAAGCTAACCCATTCCTTTTTTGACTGGTCATAAATTACGGGCTTAAAATTGGTTATGTTTGATCCGCTTTGAAAGATACCGCCATATAAAATCATCGTTGTATCATTTCCTGTCCTGGTTTTTGCATTTTTATCCTCCCATGAATATTTTTTATCCATAACACATTGAATAGAAATATAAATACCGTTGCCTGGCATAACTAATTGAACACTGTCTAAATTCAACGATTGCTTTCCCTGCTTTTCCGGATAAAAAATGATTGGTTTTGAAATTAATGGCTTGCCTGGAAGCTGTGTTAGACTATCCACTGCATAAGCCATCAACATTATCGGAGCCAATATCATCGAATCTGCGGGACCTACATATTGTTTCCTTAACCAAAATGAAAACATAGTAATCTGAGAGTTTGGAGGTATATCTTTAATTAATATTGCATATGGTTTCAAAAGATCTGAATAGGACCAGTTCATGCCGCTTATTAATTCCCACTGCTTTCGTGGCTTAATGGGATTCTTCAAAACAAACTGTTTCATTTTTTTACAATTAGAAACAAATATTTCCGGCAAAATCTCCGTTACACGGTAAATGGATATTATTTTTTCCTGTTCTTTACTAATAATGAAACCAACATCTTTATATCCAACATAAGAAATAGCAATACTATCTCCCGGAGAGACATCGATGATAGCTTCGCCCGTTTTACTCGCAGAAAGGTTGTATTTTTTTGTAACATTTACGATCGTTGCATAAGGTAAAGATGATCCATCTTCCCCGGATATAATAGTGAGCTTCGACTGACAAAAAGAAAATAAAGCTAAAAAAGTAGCTGGTAATATAGTCAAGATCTTTTTGTAGTTCATAAACTGCTTATTTATTAAAAAGAGTTAGAAAATATACCGCTATGAATTCATAACTGTTTACTAAAATATTGATTTTATATGCATATGGGATTACAATTATCTACTAAGTTTAATCATAGTTGGAATCTTCAAACCATCTCACATTTACATCTTTATATATATGTTATAAGACAAAATTTAAAATATCTTTGCGCAAAATCGAATTTTGGCGAATGGATAAAAATTTCAACCCGGATAAACAGCATACACTTAAAGCTGATTTAAGCATTTCAGGGACCGGCCTTCATACTGGCATTAATGTGGATATGACTTTGAAGCCCGCACAAGCTGGTTTTGGCTATCAATTTCAAAGGGTAGATCTTCCGGGAATGCCGATTATTAAAGCGGATTGTGATCTTGTGACTGATACTTCCAGAGGAACTACACTTGAACAAAATGAAGTAAAAGTTAGCACTGTTGAACATATTCTTGCAGCACTCGTAGGCATGGGTGTAGATAATTGCCTGATAGAAATAAATGGCCCTGAGATACCGATCATTGATGGTAGCAGTGCTCCTTTTGTGGAGATAATAGAAGAAACCGGTGTGGTAGAACAGGACGCTGCCAAAGCATGGTACATGATCGATACAAACCTTTCTTTTTATGATGAAAAGAAAAGAGTTGAAATGACTGCTCTGCCTGCAACCAATTACGAGATCACTACACTCATTGATTTTAATAGTCCTGTTTTGGGAACGCAACATGCGAGCTTAAAAAACATGACGGAGTTTAAAACAGAAATAGCTCCTTGCCGCACATTTTGTTTTTTACATGAACTGGAAATGCTGATCGATAATAACCTGATCAAAGG
>JBDTLP010000105.1:0-16905 GCA_039934735.1 Ferruginibacter sp.
ATTCTTAATTCTTAATTCTTAATTCTTAATTCTTAATTCTTAATTCTTAATTCCTCTAATTGACTAAAGAACTAACAAACATCGATACTTCCCTTCCCGTAATGGAACACTTCTACACCCTCCAGGGAGAAGGATACCACCAGGGAAGAGCAGCTTATTTTATAAGACTGGGCGGTTGTGATGTAGGATGTGTATGGTGTGATGTAAAGGATAGCTGGGATGCATCCATTCATCCGCTGATGAACGTAGAGGAACTTATTGCAACGGTTAAACAAACTGCAGCTAAGCTTGTTGTTATAACCGGCGGAGAACCACTGATGCATAATTTAGACAGCTTAACAACAGCACTTCAACAGGCTGGATTTGAAACCAATATAGAAACATCCGGTGCTCATCCACTTAGCGGAAAATGGGATTGGATCTGTTTATCACCTAAAAAATTCAAAGCACCATTACCTGCTATCTCCCCGCTTGCCAACGAACTAAAAGTTGTGATCTTCAATAAATCAGATTTTGAATGGGCAGAAAAATATGCAGCACTGGCATCGCCAACCTGCAAGCTTTACCTACAACCAGAATGGGACAAAGCACCCAGCATTACTCCAATCATTATTGATTATATAAAGGAAAATCCCAAATGGGAACTTTCACTACAAATTCATAAATACATTAATGTACCTTAAATACAATGCATTCATTAAACGTTGAATATCGTACGTTGTATATAGGATTAGGTAGAACAAGCGCAATCTCTTTTCAGGCTTAAGTTTCGAATGAAAAAGAGTTTGGAATTCTATCAGTACCTGCATAAGGCGCATCTTTCCGTCGGGTTCCGACGAAGTCGGAATTGAAAAAATGCGCAGCATATTTTTTCAAACGGCGGAAAGGAGCGACGGTGCAGGTACGCAGCCCGCCGGCTGTGGAGGCGAAAGCAACGAATTTAAAGTGCTAACCAAAGCTGGTAAAGGCTATGCGCTTATTCTACCTAATCCTACGTTGTATATTGAATATTAAAAACAAAACGTTCCCTATTTTAACAACGACTCACCTATTATAAACCCATTTCTCACTACCTTCAATCATAAAATATCCAACAATCAAATAAAGCACCGTGTATCTCAAAATCACTTTCTTATTCCTCCTTTCAAATTCCTTATTCCTTATTACAAAAGGGCAATGGTATGATCCCGATAAAGTAAATAAAAAAGCAAAGGAGATTTATAATATCGCTTATGATGATGCCGTGGCAGGAAAGTATCCTGAATCCATTGCTCATATAGGAGAAGCGCTTAAAATAGACCCCAAATTTGTAGAAGCCTGGCTATCACGTGCAGGGATATACGCCGATATGAAAAACTATGTTGGCTCCGTGAATGATTTTGAAAAAGGCCTTGAACTGGATTCCGTATTTTCATCCACCTACCTGCTGCCCTATTCCATTTCACTGGCAGGCACCGGAAAATTTGAGAAGGCTTTGACCATGGTAAATAAATTTCTTCAAACACCCGGGCTGAACGAACAAAGTGTACGAGCAGGCAACTACCGTAAAAGCACATACGAATTTGCCATTGAGTATGCTGCAAAGCATCCAATGGGAAATTATAAATTCGCCCCGCAAAATTTAGGGGACAGCATCAACTCTGTTGACCTTGAATATTATCCTTCTTTAACCATTGATGGAAAGAAAATGATCTTTACCAGGAGAGTAAAAGAAGATGAGGATTTTTATGAAAGCAATTTGATAAATGGCATTTGGAGCAAGGCTGTTCCCATTGGTGGAAAAATAAATACCAATTTTAATGAAGGTGCACAAAATATTTCACAGGATGGACAATGGCTCATCTTCACAGGCTGCAATTACCCTGAAGGAGAAGGCAGGTGTGATCTGTATATCGCTTATAAAACAAAAAACGGCAATTGGACAGAACCGGAAAATCTTGGCCGCAATGTAAATACAGATTATTGGGAATCATCTCCTTCGTTATCTCCTGATAAAAAGGACTTGTATTTTTCAAGTGACCGTCCAGGTGGTTATGGTGGCAGGGATATTTGGGTAACACACCGTTCACCCGCAGGTAAATGGGGCAGGCCCGAAAATCTTGGCCCCGATGTAAATACAAAAGGCGATGAAGCATGCCCATTTATTCATGCAGATAATCAAACCTTGTATTTCAATAGCAATGGGCATATGGGTTATGGAAATACAGATCTTTTCCTAACAAGAAAGATTGACGATAGCACCTGGAGCGAACCGGAGAACCTTGGTTATCCCATTAATACCATTGACGATGAAGGATCACTCATTGTAGCATCCGACGGAAAAACTTCTTATTATGCCAGCGATGGCCATGATAGCCGCGGCGGACTTGACCTATGTACATTTCAATTAAGAGATGATATTCGTGCTGCAAGAACTCTATGGGTAAAAGGGAAAGTGTATGATAAAAAAACAAGTGCCGGCTTACCTTCTTCCGTCGAACTAACGGATATAAATAGCCGCAAACTTATTTCTAAGATACAAACCGATGAAGATGGCAACTACCTGACTACCCTACCCGAAGGAAAAGATTATGCTTTCAATGTGAACCGGAAGGGATATCTTTTTTATTCTGATAATTTTTCTCTGTTAAAAGATACACCCGATTCTTTTTTTGTGGTTAACATTCCCCTGCAGCCCATTGAACCCGGTGCTGCCATTGTATTGAAAAATATTTTCTTCGATGTAAATAAAGCGGAGCTAAAACCTGTATCCCTCAGCGAACTGGATAAAGTGGTTGCACTCCTAAAAGAAAATCCAAAATTAACCATACAGATCAGCGGGCATACAGATAATATTGGTAAGGATGCCGATAATCTTACACTTAGCTTAAACAGGGCGAAATCTGTTACGGCATATTTGAGTAGTAAAGGCATAGATGTAAAACGCCTTACTTCAAAAGGATTTGGTGCTTCCAAACCTATGGTCCCAAATGATACAGAAGAAGGAAAATCAAAGAACAGGAGAACTGAGTTAAATGTTGTATCAAATTGATTGGAATTAGCCGGTTGTGAGACTGAATAAAGTAAACAATTTTGCTAATTCGAAGGTCAACCTGATCTCCACTACTGGAAAAATATGCCTTGATAACTGATCACATGCGGTTAGCCTGCAATCTACTTGCTAGTTACTTGCTGCCTGCTTTCTTTTTGCTTCTCTATAAGTCGTCTATAACTTCACTATAAGTCGTCTATAACTCCTCTATAACTTTACTAAACTAAAGTGTAAATCCTAAAAAAGAGCATTAACAGGGTTCGAATCCGCAAAAACTAAATTACCAGTGCATTATTCCCAACGTAAAATACTGATTAGACGTTGGTGCAAAAAAATCAAAATAAAAAAAGTTGCAACCACAGTGGTTGCAATTTATTTAAAACTGAAATTCTTGCACCATGGCGGGGAAATTTTATTCATCCTTCGTTGTTCATAATAAATCCGTGTTCATCCGCCCAGTCAGTATCATTCCCGAAAAAAATCGGAACAGGCCGTCTTCCAATCCTACGACGCAATAAAAAGCAATATTCTAAAAAAGGATTCAAAATCTTCCGAACACTTATAGTGCCACACGAACCGCAAAGTCGCAACCTTAAAACAAACAGCCCTTCGTAAAAAAAGCACTCATTTCTGAGGAAAACACTTAAGATATCCTTCGCCTTAGTGTGTGACCTACTCACCAAAAAAAAACCTTAGAAAAATTTCCGCTTTGCTAAAAAATCCACCTCAGCTTTTTTTCACAACATCTTTTCAAAGTCGAATTCAATTACCCGTGCCTTATCTTTATTCCTTTCTTTTTTATTGAATGGTTGTGTAATTTTTTCCCATTCAATTCATTTTTGTTACAGCTATTTGAGCACTTCATAAGGTCTAACATTTTTCATACATTACAGAAAAATATCAATGCTGCAACTGCACCCTTAAAAAACTAAACATGTCCAAACTCCTGCTCCCCTTTTTAATGCTATTTCTGATTTTCCCTGGTAAAATGTATGGACAAAAATCACCATCGAAATCAAAAGGATTTGATTATACCAAAAAAAGATTCGGCATTTTTATAAGCCCCGCTTCTTTTTTTGAAATAAAAAATGCTACTACAGGAATAGGAATGAGCTATAGGTTATCCAGGAAATGGGAAATTGCTGCAGAACCCGGCTATGTATATGATGTTTGGGATAAAACACTTAAAAGCAAAGGAGCCAGGATCATATTAACAGCAAAACGTTTTTTTTCAAAAGGAAGGCTCTTCTTTGGTCTTGATGTACGTGCCAAGGCTTATTCATTCAATGATGAACAGGACTTCGTGAATGTTTCTGCAAACGATAGTTTGTATAAGTATAAGCACCGGGTAAGAACTACTTTTATAGGCATTGCTCCCATTTTTGGAATAAGAGCGCCTATTTCAAAAAATAAAAGATTTGTATTTCAATTTAATGCTGGCGTTGGTGCAAAATACCGCGATGTTGACCGAAAAAATATTCCCGCAGGATTTACATTGCATGAAAAATTTTACCGGGCCACAGAATGGATTAGCCCTGAATATTATGGTGGTGAAGCATATGGCAGCCGGATAAGCGGCTTTACTATTTATTTTCCTTTAACCATTCGTTACGTTTATTACTTTTAATTGATCCAATATAAAGTAGCCGCATAAAACCTGGTCGCAGCATTCAACGCTCCTATCAAATCCGCCTGTCTGCACAGCAGACAAAATAAATGCTCATCCCTGTCTGAATGGCTTCAGCCAGGCAGGCGCCAATCCGTGTTATCCGCGTTCCCATCATAGCCAGTGAAAAAAAGCCCGTAAAAAAACACCAACTTTTCAAGTTATTTCCTCAGCATTTTAAAAGAAATAAACCCAACTTCCAATTTACCTTTTTACTATTATTGCTCATCCATCTTTATGAACAATGATCTGCTTTATCAAATTGCCCTTACACAGGTTCCCAATATCGGGGACGTGCGTGCAAAAACACTTATCAATTTATTTGGTGATGCTACTGCTGTTTTTAAAGCGCCAAGAAGACAACTTGAAAATACCGAAGGCATTGGTATCGTTGGAGCGAACAGCATCAAATCATTTAAAGATTTTTCTTACTGTGAAGAAGAAATAAAATTCATTGAGAAGTATAAAATAGAACCGCTTTTCATCACTTCAAAAAATTATCCGAAACGATTGTTGAATTGTTATGATAGCCCTCCCCTGTTATATTATCGTGGCAATGCTGATCTGAATAAATCAAAGATCGTTTCTGTTGTAGGTACAAGAAATAATTCTGAATATGGAAAACACGTATGTGAAAAATTCATCGCAGATCTAAAGGATCATGATATTCTTGTTGTAAGCGGGCTTGCATTTGGTATTGATTCTATTGCTCATAAAATGGCTTTGAAAAATAATATACAAACCGTTGCTGTGTTAGCACATGGGCTTGACAGAATTTATCCACCACAAAATAAAATGCTTGCCAAACACATGACAGAAAATGGAGGACTGCTCACTGATTTCAAAAGTGGTACCATTCCCGACAGGCAAAATTTTCCAAAACGCAATCGTATTGCAGCAGGTATTTGCGATGCACTCGTTGTAATAGAATCAGGGAAAAAAGGAGGGTCGTTGATCACTGCAGAACTGGGCAATAGTTATAACAAAGATGTATTCGCCATTCCCGGCAGAACAAATGATATTAAAAGTGAAGGCTGCAATTATCTTATAAAAAACAACAAGGCACTTTTAATTACTTGTGCCGATGACCTGCTGGAAATAATGAACTGGAAAGAAACAAAGAAAATATCTGAAAAAAAACAAAGAGAACTTTTTATTGAACTGACTGCAGATGAAAAAATCATTGTGGATATTTTACAACAAAAAGAAAGTTTTCAAATTGATGAACTTTATTTTAAAAGTGGACTTAGCAGCAGTGCTGCGGCTGCTGCTTTATTAATGTTGGAAATGCAGGGAGTGGTACTTTCTTTGCCGGGGAAGGTTTATAAACTTAATTAATTAACAATGGACAATTAGACCTAACAGGTGTTGAAAACCTGTTAGGTCTTTATGCATGTATGATGTATGATGTCTTTATAAATTACAGGTAATATTATTTTATGGTGCACATCTCGTTATTTAATGATATCGGTTAGCATATTTTGTTCTGTAGGAACAACTGGTGGGTAGTATGTAAAATTATTATTTTTTAGCTTTCCGTAGGAACGCCTGGTACGAAAATCTGCGGCCAATAGCACCAAACGTTCCTACGGAACGAAATGAGAATTATAAATTGTCATTCTACCCACCAACCGTTCCTAAGGAACGAGAAAAAAACATTTCAATTATGTCGAATCCGAATAAGATATCGGTTGGCATACTTTGTTCCGTTGGAACAATTGGTGGGTAGTATGTAATATTATTTTGTTTTAGCGTTCCGTAGGAACGCCTGGTGCGAAAATCTGCGGCTTAATAATAGCAAACGATCCTACGGAACGAAATGAGAATTATAAATTGTCGTTCTACCCACCAATCGTTCCTAAGGAATGAGAAAAAACCATTTCAATTATTTCGAATCCGAATATTTTCAAAGGAATTAAAACTCATTTTTTAATCTAGCGCAACATCAGCAATTACAGATTCTATTTTAAGCAGAGGAAAAGTCACAGCATACATTGTAAATTCAACTCAGCATTCATAATGTCGGCAGAAAACTTCGGGATCTGACAGGTTTTAAAAACCTGTTAGGTCTCTTACTAAAGGCAAAAGAAGAGATCAGCCAATTTTGTATAAAGTAAAAAAATGAAAATCCCATTTCCAAATCTCCAAATCAACTAATTTCCAAATTTCATTTATCTTTGCCTATGGCAACAATAAATAATCCCTCCAGGAGTAATAAATCAAAACAATTTTTCGGTGAAGGCTTAACGTTTGACGACGTTTTACTCATGCCTGCCTACTCACAAATACTTCCACGTGATGTAGATATTAAAACAAATCTTACTAAAACGATCACGCTGAATGTACCGATGTTGAGTGCAGCGATGGATACTGTTACTGAGGCCCAGCTGGCAATCGCATTGGCCAGGCAGGGCGGACTTGGTATCCTTCACAAAAACATGAGTATCGAACAACAGGCGGATCAGGTTCGTAAAGTAAAACGCAGTGAAAACGGGCTCATATTAGATCCAGTTACATTAAGGCCGGATGCAACCATTGGCGAAGCGATCAGGTTGATGAGAGATAATAAGATCGGCGGTATTCCTATTGTAGATGCACAGCATAAACTGGTAGGTATTCTCACCAATCGTGATCTTCGTTTTGAAACGCATCCCGAACATAAGGTGAGTACTGTTATGACAAAGGATCATCTCATCACTGCTCCTGAAGGAACAGATCTTAAAAAAGCAGAACTGATATTCAAGAAAAATAAGATTGAAAAATTACCTGTTGTAAATAAAGCCGGTAAATTAATCGGGCTGGTAACGTTTGGGGATATCCTAAAATTAAAGAGCCATCCCAATGCCATCAAAGATTCTTTTGGAAGGTTGCAGGTTGGAGCTGGTGTAGGTATTACCAATGACATTCTTGACAGGGTTAGTTCGTTACAACATGCGGGTGTGGATGTTATTTGTTTAGACAGCGCTCATGGTCACACGAAAGGTGTAATGGATGCTTTAAAAAGTATAAAGAAATCATTTAAAGGCATGCAGGTAATTGCAGGTAATGTGGGAACCGGTGCCGGTGCAAAAGCATTGGCCGATGCAGGTGCAGATGCGGTAAAGGTTGGGATTGGTCCGGGTTCTATTTGTACCACACGTATTGTAGCAGGTACAGGTGTTCCACAAATAACAGCGGTGATGGAAGCTGCGGCTGCATTAAAAAATAAAAATGTTGGTATCATCAGCGATGGCGGAATAAGATATACAGGCGACATGGTGAAGGCGCTTGCTGCGGGCGCAAGCTGTGTTATGATGGGTAATGTATTTGCCGGGACAGCAGAGAGCCCCGGAGAAACGATCATCTATGAAGGGCGTCAATTTAAACAATACCGTGGCATGGGTTCACTCGGTGCTATGGCCCAGGGTAGCAGTGACCGTTATTTCCAGGATGTGGAAGATGATATCAAGAAATTTGTTCCGGAAGGTATTGAAGGACGAGTTCCTTTCAAAGGACATTTACGGGAAGTAGTACACCAGTTTACAGGAGGCTTAAGAGCGGGTATGGGTTACTGTGGTGCTGCAAATATCAAATCACTTCAGAACGCAACTTTTGTAAAGATCACCAATGCCGGAATGAGAGAAAGCCATGCACATGATATTGCGATAACGAAAGAGGCACCGAATTATAGCAGGTAGCAGGAAATCAGATGTCAGCTATCAGAAATAAGCTATTAGTCCGGTCAGAAAATACTTATAATTTTTGAGAATACTTCAATCTGAGGTATATGTGAGTTCTGATATCAGAACTCAGCAATCAGAAATCAGGTATTAGTACATTTAGTGAATACTATTAATTTCTGAAATCATTTCAACCAGAAAGTTCAGCCGATTTCTGATATCTGATTTCCAATTAAACATTCTTCAAATGAAAATATCTTTCTTCAAACTACTACTCTTCATTAGCATCTTATCTGCTTCCTGTGCAAGCTCATATGCCCAGGATTCTTCTCATTTAAGAATATCATTACTTACCTGTACGCCTGGTGAAGAATTGTATTCAACGTTTGGTCATAGTGCACTTCGTGTGGTGGATAGCAGCAGTGTTACAGATTATGTTTACAATTACGGCACATTTAATTTTAATGATGAGGGTTTTTATTTAAAATTTATTCGGGGGAAACTGATGTATTATATCAGTCTTGAAAACTTTAAGGATGCCGATGGCTATTATGGTTTTGAATCAAGTTATAAATTAGAACATCGCGGAATTACAGAACAGGTATTGAATCTTTCAGCAGAAGAAAAAATAAATATACAGCACCTGCTCAACAAAAATCTAAAAGAAGAAAACAAATTTTATAAGTATGATTTCTTTCTTGACAATTGTACAACCAGGTTAAGAGATATCATTATCAAATCAAAACACCCCAATCCCCTTCTTCCGGCTGTAATGCCTACGACGACCACATTTAGAAATGCCATTCATCTATACCTTGATCATAACAAACAATACTGGAGCAAACTTGGTATCGACATTTTATTGGGTGCTCCTACCGATGCGGTGATGACAACCAGCCAGCAACAATTTTTACCTGATAACCTGATGAAATCACTCGACAGTTCAAAAAATGTAAAAATTGTAAGGTCTTCATCAAATCTATATGACCTGCCTCAATCTACCGATAATTTAAGCTGGTTCACACCCGTTGTGTTTTTTTCATTGTTAATGTTTTTATTTATTGCATTGGGTTTTTCAAAAAACAAACGGGTACAAATGATCCTAAGCGGGCTCGATGGATTTTTATTTTTTATGACAGGTTTGTTGGGCATCCTTTTAATATTCATGATGACAGCAACGGATCACAGCATGACAAAAAATAATTACAATATTCTTTGGGCATGGCCAACGCATCTTATTATTTCTTTTTTTATAAACAGCAAAAGAAAGATCGTTAAAAAATATTTTCTTATTGTTTCAGTTTGTCTTGTGCTTTTATTACTGAGTTGGTTTTTCCTGCCGCAGCAAATGAGCCCGGCATTGATTCCTTTTTTGTTATTGTTGTTGTATAGGTCGGTAAATAAATACCTTCTAATTTCTTAAATTAATTTTGGTAGCATTACTTTGGCAAAGCCCGGAAAGTATTATCTATATGAAAGTTCTTAACGGGCTTTGCCAAAGTTTACCAGTTAAAAAATAATTGATGATTCCAACAGAAGAAAAATATATCAACTACCATAATTCATCCATCCATTATACTTTAACTGGTGAAGGATTGCCGGTAGTGTTCATACATGGTTTTGCTGAAGACAGTACTGTTTGGAAAAACCAAATCGCTTTCTTAAAAAACAATTACAAACTTATTATACCAGATCTTCCGGGAAGCGGCCAATCAACCATTTTAAAAAATGAACGTATATATGTGGAAGACTATGCGGCATGTATAAAAGCGATATTGGATACAGAAAATATTGATCGCTGTGTAATGATCGGGCACAGTATGGGTGGCTATATCACATTGGCATTTGCAGAAAAGTTCCCGAAAAGCCTTATCAGCTTTGGCCTATTTCATTCAAGTGCTTATGCAGATGATGCTACGAAAATAGAAACAAGAAAAAAAGCTATTGATTTTATTAAAAACAATAATGCAGAATCCTTTTTAAAAACCAGCATTCCCGGTCTTTTTTTTGATACAAAAACGAGCGAAAATAACATTGAAATCCTGTTAAAAAAAGGCAACAATTTTACCCCGGATGCGTTGATACAATATTATGAAGCCATGATAGCAAGGCCCGACCGGACAATATTATTAAAGAACAGCATTTCACCCGTTCTCCTTATTATTGGCCAACATGATAAAGCAGTGCCGTTTAAATTAAGCCTTGAGCAAGCCAACATGCCCGGTCATTCGTACATATATATTTTACGCAACAGCGCACACATGGGTATGTTGGAGGAAAGGGACAGATCAAATAAAATTTTGGCAGATTTTTTACAAATCCATGATTTAAAATAACCGGGGCAGACAGCTTTTTTAACTATTTTACACTCTATAATTGGTATATACAGATCTAATGAAGAAAACACTCCTATTATCCTTTTTACTTTCGCTCTTTTTTTCAGTGGAAGCAAAGCATATTACCGGTGGTGAGATCATTTACGATTTTATTAGTTCTACAGCTACTACAAGAACTTATCGCATTACATTGTTACTTTTCCGGGATCAGAATTGCGACGCATCGGGCAACTGTGCGCCATTGCCTGGTACTGCAAAAATCGGCATTTTCAGCAGGGACAATAATCAACTATTTGGCGATTACAAAATCGTTAGCCAGAGTAGTAGCAGTGATGTACCTACGGTTGTGGTTCCCGTATGTATCACCAACCCTCCGTCCTTAAGTTACAGGGTTGGCTATTATTCTTTTGTGATTGAGTTGCCGAATAATGGCAAGGGTTATACTGCTGCTTACCAAACTTGTTGCCGTATAGATGGTATCGCCAATATTGCCAACAATAGCGGGGCCACTTACACATCCGAGATTCCGGGTAATGATAAATTAGGCCCTCTGGGTACAGATAGCAGCCCCCGTTTTCAAACAGGAATTTCAATTGTGTGTTTCAATAAACCATTTATTCTTGATTTCAGTGCCACTGATCCTGATGCTGATGTATTGAGTTATACTATGTGCAGTGCCTACAATGGCGGTGCAGCACAAAATGCAGATGTAAATTTTTCACCAGCTGCACCACCTTATGGCACTTTAAATTATACCAATGGTTTTAGTGGAAGTTCTCCTTTGGGGCCTACCGCTACTATAGATGGTAATACAGGTATCATCTCAGGAATTGCACCTGATGCAGGAAGATATGTGGTATCTGTTTGCGTAAGTTCATACCGTAATGGCCTTTTCCTGGAAACACATAGAAAAGATTTTATTGTTACTGTAGCGCCTTGTGACCTGGCTGGTGTAAAACTGGAACCCAATTATATTACCTGCGATGGCTTTAATTATACTTTTGAAAACCTGCTTACATCGCCGTTAAATCTTACCACCTATTGGGATTTTGATGATCCCACTTCACCGGATAACATTGCTACCGATAACCCACACACGCATGTATTCACAGATACCGGGATTTACCACATCAAACTTGTTGTGAACAGGGGAAATGCCTGTTCCGATTCTGCTTATGCGGATGTAAAGGTTTACCCGGGTTATTTTCCGGCCATGAGTAATAACTCACCAAGATGCAAAGGATCTCCGGTACAGTTCCAGGATAATACGCAGGCCGCGTATGGTTTCCCTAATTCCTGGAGATGGGACTTTGGTGATCCGGATGCTACAAATGATACGAGCCTGCTTCAAAATCCCGTGTACACGTACCCGTTACCAGGCACTTATGTTGCCACTTTAACTGTTGGAAGCAGTAAGGGTTGTATTGAAACAATTACCGATACTGTTATTATACTTGCTAAGCCACCATTTTCTGTTACCAATGACACCCTTATTTGTTCAGTAGATAATTTACAACTTGTTGCTACTGCAAGTGCTGCCTGCTGTGTTACCTGGTCGCCCAACTATGCAATCAATGATATACATAGTTTTACGCCGATTGTTCATCCTCAGGTAACAACCACTTATGCTGTTTCTTATAGCGACAATGTTGGGTGTTCCACTGCTGATGCGGTAACAGTTCGTGTAGTTGACACCGTTACATTAAAAACAGGAATAGATACAACCATCTGCCAGGGAGATGCCATTCATCTAAGTATTGTGAGTGATGCCCTAAAATATGTATGGACACAATCCCCTGCTGGATCAACATTGGATGATCCTACTTTACAGAGTCCACTCGCTACTCCTGTATTGCCACTTACTACTTATTATGTAACGGGCCATATTGGATCATGTGTGGATAGTGATTCAATAAAAGTAAAAACAGTTCCATATCCGAAAGCGAATGCAGGGCCGGACCAAACAATATGTGCCGGCACATCGACTTCCATACATGCAACCGGGGGAGCATTTTATGCCTGGAGCCCGGCCGCCTATTTAAGCAGCCCTGGTACTGCTAATACGAATGTACTTTTGCCACCGGGTTCAATTACATATACCGTTTCTGTAACAGATACTTTAGGTTGTCCAAAACCTGTAACTGATGCTGTCACCGTTTTTGTAAATATCATCGTTGCGGATGCAGGGCCCAGAGATACGTCTGTTGTGATCTATCAGCCACTTCAATTAAACGGCACCGGTAGTACCAATTTTTTATGGACTGGTTTACCAACTACGCAATGGCTGAGCAACACTACGATTGCAAATCCTGTTTCTCTTCCACAGGATGATATAACCTATGTTTTAAAAACAACAGATAGCATTGGTTGTTTTGATACCGACACCATAACCGTTCACTTTTATAAAGTAGCGCCCGATCTTTATGTGCCTACAGGTTTTAGTCCAAATGGCGATGGAACCAATGATGTATTAAGGCCACTTGCATTGGGATTAAAATCGGTTGATGCATTTAAAATTTATAATCGCTGGGGGCAAGTGCTTTTCTCCACATCAAAAATTGGTGTAGGATGGAACGGAAAATTTGGCGGCCTCGACCAGGATCCGGGAACTTATGTTTGGTATGCAGAAGGAACAGCTTATACGGGAAAGAAATTATTTAAGAAGGGGACGGTGGTGTTGATAAGGTAATGAGTACCACCCCGACAGCGGTTGCAAACCCTGTCGGCGGTTAAATTGAAAATCCCGAGATTCACTTATTATTCTAACCGAATCTATTATTTTGTTCAAACCGCTGTCGGGGTTTGCAACCGCAGATAGGGTTTATGAAGCAGCCCTTCCATAAACTCGCCGTTTTTACTTATATTTATAATTCATTTCTGCTATTCCCCGATGAAAAAAATTTTACTATCTGCCTTACTCTTGATTATGTTCCATGGCGCATTCGCCAAACATATTATAGGAGGGGAATTAAGATATGAGTTTGTGGGTCCGGGAAGTTTACCAAATACAAAAGTTTACAAGATCATACTCCTCCTGATAAAAGGAGATGCCACGGGTGCAGGTGTTGCTAACCTAGCTGCATCTTATGTAGTTGCAATCTTTAATAATGATAATAATCAATGGGTACCGGGTACAGAATCAGATCCGCAAAACAATGGGCACCTGCTATGGCTAATGAACCAGGATGATCCACCAGGTATTTTGCCAATGCCTATCATTGGATCTCCTTGTCTTACAAATCAGCCAACCCTATTATATACTTATGCTACTTATTCCATGACTGTTGAATTGCCAGATAACAATAACGGATATACGATAGCACACCAAACCTGTTGCAGGCAGGATAATATGGTAAATGTTGTTGATGGTATGGGTGCTACTTATACATGTGTAGTTCCTGGTGTATTACAATTACAAAGTGAGTTTGAAGTTGATAATTCTCCAAAATTTCACTTGCCCATTTCTGTAATTTGTTTTAATTCTCCTTTTACCATGGATTTTAGTGCAGATGATGTTGATGGTGATTCATTATCTTATAGTTTTTGTGATGCATATAATGGCGGCCTTGCAACAAATTCCGGCTACAATGATGCGGCCCCACCACCCTATGGCCCTGTGACATATCAAAATGGTTATACATCTTCTGCACCCCTCGGCAATCTTGCTACTATTAATTCACATACAGGAATTATTTCTGGCATTGCTCCAGATGAAGGAAATTATGTTGTTTGCGTTTGCGTGCAGGCATGGCGCAATGGATTGCTGATCACAACACATCGAAAAGATTTGTTGGTAAGGGTTTCTCCATGTGTACCAACAGTCGCCAATCCTGATCCCGGTTTTACAACCTGTGATGGATTCAATATCCAGTTTCATCATAACAGTACCGGCGCCAATACCGTATTCTGGGATTTTGGAGATCCAAATACATTGGCTGATACTTCTATTCTCGATAACCCTTCTTATGTTTATCCAGATACAGGAATTTATCATGTAAAATTCATCATCAATAAAGACGGCAACTGCACCGATTCTGCAACAATAGAAATGGGCATCTATCCGGGTTTCTTCCCGGGCTTTATAGCAAATGCGCCTTTCTGTACAGGGCAATCTGTACAGTTTACTGATACCACGCATACCGCTTATGGTTTTGTTGATACCTGGAGCTGGAACTTTGGTAATACTACAACGCTTGCCGATACCAGTCACCAACAAACGCCGCAATACGTTTACCCGGTAGCAGGAACCTATCACACTTCATTTATCGTAACCAATAGTAAGGGTTGTGTTGATACTGTTTATAAGGATATTACTGTTAATCCAACACCTGTAATATCCGTTTCACCTGACAGTCTTTATTGCGGCCTCGACAGCATGCAACTAACGGCTACGGGCACTGCCGGTGGAAGTTTTGCATGGACGCCTGCGACAAATATTATTGGTGCCACTACGGCTACTCCGACTGTGTTCCCGCATGCACCTGTTACTTATTTTGCAACCATTAGTTTATTGGGTTGTACAAAAACAGATTCTGTTCGGTTGACGCCAACTTTCGATCTTACCAATTCGATTACCGCAAATCCAACTACCATCTGCCAGGAAGATACAACCATACTAACGGGAACCACTAATCACACTACAAATATCAGCTGGCAATGGAGCCCCGCAACTTCTGTATTGTCTCCATTTAGCAATATCACAAAAGCATTTCCCAATACAACTACAACTTATACTTTACAAACCAAATGGGGCAATCATTGTATTGCGACCAAAACGATTAATATACCTGTAATACCACTGGCACTTCCAGTTGCAGGGCCCGATAGTTATATCTGTGCCGGGCAAACAACCACATCATTATCTGCAAGTGGGGGTGATAATTATACCTGGACACCAACTGCCGGTTTGAGCAATCCGAATATTGCAAATCCAATTGCATCTCCAACCGTAACTACCAATTATGTAGTGCATGTTGGTGTAAATAACTGTTCTAAAAAAAGAACAGATACCGTAAATGTTCTAGTAAGAGCAAGGCCGCCATTAACTGCCACAAATGATACATTGATCTGTATTGTTGATGGCCTTCAGTTAAATGCAACCGGTACCGGGGCTATTTTATGGACACCAAACTATAATATCAATAATCCAACAATAGCTGCGCCTTTTGCAACACCTGCCCATGATACCATTTATCATGTACGGCTTACCGATATATATGGCTGTAAAAGTTATGACTCGGTTATTGTACGTGTAAAACCAAAAACGGTTATTGATGCAGGCAATGATACTTCTATTTGTAAAACAGAAAGTTTTCACATTGCAGCTACAGGTGATGCATTGCATTATCAATGGATACCTGCTACATACCTGAATAACGACACTGCCATGCAACCATTGGCAACTCCCCTGCAAACGATCACCTACCAGGTAATTGGAAATATCGGAACCTGTTCTGATACTTCTGATGTCACAATTATTGTTGCGCCTTATCCGCCTGCCAATGCGGGGCCCGATTCAACCATATGTATTGGTTTTAGTGCACAAATATTTGCATCAGGTGGAAGTAGTTATTCATGGAGCCCAACAACTTATTTAAGCAATCCTTTTATTCCAAATCCGCAGGTTATTCATCCTGCAGGCAATATTACTTACACAGTAACGGTAACCGATACCCTGGGTTGTACCAAAGCCATCACTGATGTTGTAACAGTAACTGTGATCCCACCATTACATGTTAGTGCTGGTGCAGATACAACGATCGTAGCCGGACAACCATTGCCACTTCATGGTTCGGGTGCATCTACTTATTTATGGACATGGGCACCTGTTGCATTACCGGGATGGATGTCTTCAAATGTTGTATCAAATCCAACAGTCACTCCTGAAGATAATATTTCTTACATCGTAACAGGCACGGATAGCCATGGCTGCAGGGGAACCGATACCGTTGTGATATTGGTATATACCGTTGATCCAAGCATGTATGTACCAACTGCATTTACACCAAATGGCGATGGCCTCAATGATATCGTCAAACCAATCCTGCTTGGTATGAAAGCGATCAATTATTTCCGTGTGTACAACCGTTTTGGAGAATTGGTGTATGAAACAACAGAAAAAGGAAAAGGATGGAACGGCATCTATAAAGGCAAACCACAGGACCCTGCTACTTTTGTGTGGATGGCACAGGGGTTAACTTATAAGAATGAAAC
>JBDTLP010000106.1:0-16530 GCA_039934735.1 Ferruginibacter sp.
TATGATTTTGATTTAAAACTATTCTCTCCATGTATGTCCATCAACTTTGATAACAGAGTAAATGAATCTGCAATTTGATAATTATCCATGATACAAAATTATTGAGGAACTAATTTAATGAAAAGAAAATTATGATCAGTATTAAAAAATATAAAACGCTGAAACGCTTACCAACACTGAATTGTACGCAAATAAAAAAAGCCCCGGTAAAAACCAGGGCTTATTATTTTTTGCTCTTTTAATTAAGCAAAGCTTACTTCTTTTTAGGAGCAGCTTTCTTTGCAGCTTTCTTAGGAGCAGCTTTTTTAGCAGCTTTTTTAGGAGCAGCTTTCTTTGCAGCTTTCTTCGGAGCAGCTTTTTTTGCAGCTTTCTTCGGAGCAGCTTTTTTCTTTGTTGCCATTTTTTAAAATTTAATTGGTTAGTAAATAATACTTAAAAATAAATACTATTTTGATACTACCAAAAAAAAATATAAAAAAATTATGCAATAGCTTCTATCGGACTAACAGAAACAAAAGTTTTATCTGCTTTTGTTTTTCTGAATTCAACAACTCCATCAGTCAATGCAAAGATTGTAAAGTCTCTTCCAAGACCAACATTTTTACCTGGATGATACGTTGTTCCGCGTTGACGAATGATGATGTTTCCTGCGATTGCAGATTGACCACCAAAAATCTTAACACCTAATCTTTTGCTGTGTGAATCACGACCATTTTTTACCGAGCCTTCACCTTTTTTGTGTGCCATTTTTTAAACTTTTTTTTTTGAATTTTGAACATTGAATTTTCAAAAAATCAATTATGCAATTGCAGTTACTTTTATGTGTGTATACTGCGTACGATGACCGTGTTTTTTACGAAAACCTTTTCTTCTTTTCATTTTAAACGCAATTACTTTATTGCCTTTAATAAGATCAGAAATGATTTCCGCTTTTACAACTGCTGTTACATTTGTTCCGGTACTAACGATTGATCCGTTTTGAGTTAACAAAACATCAGAAAATTCTACTGAATCTCCTGCCTTACCTTCGATGTGAGGAACGTATAAGCTGTCTCCGGCTTTTACTTTGAATTGTTGACCTGCGATTTTTACTACTGCTAACATATTGAGCCCAAATTTAGGACGGCGAAGGTAAGGTTTTTTGCCAAAAAAGGTAACAAGTTTTGAAAGTTTATTGGCCTTTTTATAAACATGCGTGTGAAAAAAGTTGTTTCTATTGATTTTCAACGACTTGGATGGTAATCGTCTTCCTAAACAGTTTTAAATCTTTATAACTTCTATTTAACTGCTTACTGAAGCGCATACATACATATATATAAGGCAATCCTATATATTTATATGATAAATGATTTTATTATGAAAACAACCAATTATTATTTCCTTTTTATCTTGATTTCAACCAACCTTCTCTTTTCCTGTAAACAACCGAATAATAATGAGGCGAAGTTATATAAGTCGATGGAAAATGGTTTTTTAGATGCAAATGCCATGATAAAAAATGAAACTGATAAAATATACTGGTCTTCAAAATCAAAACTCCAGGATCCGTCTTACGCTGAAAAGATGCAGGAATGGATGCCTAAAATTGATTCTATACGATCAGCTTCAAGTGTTATGATTAATTATATCGACCAAATTAAATTTACCTTAGTGAAGAAAGCCGGAATTAAAGTCAATGATACAACCACTAATTACAATGCCGATAATATTCATGTAATAAGTGAAATTTTAACTGAAGGGGAAATGAAAGATCTTAATGAAAAAATTAATAATTATAAATCGAAAATTATAGCTGTAGATAGTTTTTTTATAAATTGGTTTCCAGATAATATTGCGGTAAAAAATATTATAAAAATAACTAAGACTACAAATGAGGATCTTCATTATACTAAAAATATAAGTGGAGCATCAGCATTGCTAACCAAGCTTCAAAATAATATTTATATAATTGAAAATGGATTTGTTGAAAATTGTTATAGCCATGTAGGAATGCTGGACGGTAATGATTTTGTTGATAAGAATTCAATCTTAGTTGGACAAACAGCTAATATTCTTAAAGGAGGAACAGCACTTACTATTTCTGCTGGTGTTGGTGAATTCAGCAGTACATCAAATGCGAAATTTACTTTCGGAAATCAGAAGATAAAGACAAGTAATGATGGCCAAACTTCTTATACTTTTAAAGTGCCTAAAAAACCGGGTCATTATTCTATTCCAGTTTCAGTTAATTTTATAGATAAAAGAAATAAATCACAAGAAATGAAAGTAAATGTCGAATACGAAGTTTCTGTACTGCAATAACTTTATCATTCATATCAATACTTTAAAAAACTTCAGCTCTCATCTTATTCTTATATTCGTATTTGGTTATGAAGATTTTCCTGAAGTTTATACAAATAATATATAGTATTTATGCCATCATGGTTTTCGTGCTTTTAATGGTAGTGCTTTTCCCATTTGTAATACTCGCAGGATTTTTTAAGGAAACAACCAGGGGAAATATCATTTATTACATCACTACTTTTTGGTCCGATGCAGGCATGTTGCTTTGGGGAATGCCCCATAAAACCTTTGGTGCAGAAAATTATAAACCCGATCATCCCGTAATATTTGTTTTCAATCACATTTCTTATATTGATATTCCGGTTTTGATGAAAAGCCTGAGGCGGTACCGGATTCGTATTCTTGGTAAAATAGAAATGTCAAAAATTCCAGTCTTTGGATTTACTTATAAGGCTGCCGTAGTAATGGTTGATCGCAGCGATGCAGATGCAAGAGCAAGAAGCGTAAATAAACTTAAGGCTACACTAAAGAAAAATATTTCGGTTGTTATTGCGCCGGAAGGTACATTTAACATGACGCAAAAACCACTAAAAGAATTTTATGATGGTGCTTTCAGGATCGCTATTGAAACACAAACGCCGGTTAAGCCAGTTGTATTTTTAGATACTTACGACAGGCTTCATTATAAAAGTATTTTTTCTTTTACACCCGGCAGATCAAGATCTGTTTTTTTAGAAGAAGTGCCTGTAAAAGATTATCGTATGGAAGATGTTGAAGTATTGAAGCAGAAAGTTTATGGTATCATGGAAGCCGCATTAATAAAATACAAAGCCAGCTGGATAAAAAAATAAATGGTTATAGAAAACGAAATAGCATTCAATGAAAATAATTCCGGCTACTGGGCCGAAATTATTTTGCCGCTGGCATTGCCAACTGTTTATACGTATTCTATTCCCACACATTTATTGCAACATGCAAAAGTTGGATGCAGGGCCGAAGTTGTTTTTGGGAAAAATAAAAAATATGCAGGCATCATCAGGTCTGTCATCAATAAACAACCTGCTTATAAAACAAAACCTTTATTAAATATCCTTGATGATAATCCATTGTTATATCCGCAACAATTGCAATTGTGGAAATGGATCAGCGAATATTATATGTGCTCCGAAGGTGAAGTGATGGCTGCCGCTTTGCCAACCAATTTTAAACTCAGCAGCGAAACGATTTTGATTTTTAATGAAGATATCGGAGAGGATTTTACCAATTTATCTGATGAAGAATTCTTGGTTGCAGAAGCGTTGTTGATCAAAAAGCAACTTCAATTAACAGAAGTGCAACAGGTATTGGATGCCACACATGTTTATCCCGTTATAAAAAGATTGATTGAAAAAAATGTTTGTTTTATTTGGGAAAAATTAAATGAACGCTATAAAATAAAAAAGGAAAGTTATGTTATACTAAACCCACAGTTTGACAATGATGAATCCATGAGTACTATCTTGAACGAATGGAAAGGCGCTCCAAAACAAATGGAATTGTTATTGTCATTTTTACATTTACAAAAAACGGAAGGCGAAGTATCACAAACGGCTTTATTAAAAAAATCAGGAGCAACACCTGCACAACTCAAAGGCTTATCTGATAAAAATATACTGATCGTTGAAAAAAGAGCGATCGACAGGATTAAATCATTGCCAAGATCAATAAAAATTGATTTTGAATTAAGTACTGCCCAGCAACAATGCCTGGATGATCTGCACAAAGCTTTTGAAGAAAAAAATGTTTGTCTTTTGCATGGCGTTACCGGCAGCGGTAAAACGCTTTTGTACATCAAACTCATTGAGGAATATTTTAGTAAAGGCAAGCAAGTACTTTATCTTCTGCCTGAAATTGCATTAACAGCACAGATTATTCGCAGGCTCCAAAAACATTTTGGTGGAAACATTGCTATCTATCATTCTAAATTCAACGACCAGGAAAGAATTGAATTATGGAATAAAATAAGAACCGGCGAAATAAAGATCATACTTGGTGCAAGAAGCGCCTTGTTCCTTCCTTTCAATGATCTTGGTTTTATAATCGTTGATGAAGAGCACGATGCTTCTTATAAACAACACGATCCTGCACCAAGATACAATGCAAGAGATGCAGCCATTTATTACGCCGCTTCATTCAATGCAAAAGTGTTATTGGGAAGTGGAACGCCATCTTTGGAAAGTTATTACAATGCAATCCAACAGAAATATGCTTTGGTTGAATTGAATGAAAGATATGGAGGAATAAAACTTCCTCTAATAGAAATCATAAACAGCAGGCAGGTTGCACAAAAGGGAAAAGTGATGATAAGTCCGCAGTTGAAAGAAGCGATGCAAAAAGCGCTTGCTGCGGATAAGCAGGTGATCCTTTTTCAAAACAGGCGTGGCTATAATCCTTATCTTATTTGCGGCACTTGTGGTTTTATTCCTCAATGTACACATTGCGATGTGTCATTGACTTTACACAAGTATAGCAATAAACTTCATTGTCATTATTGTGGAAGTACCTATCCGAAATTAGTTACCTGTCCTGCGTGTGGCACAAATAACTGGCTCGAAAAAAACTTTGGTACAGAAAAAATAGAAGAGCAATTGGAGCAGGATTTTGCTGCCAATAAAATTGCCAGGATGGATGTTGACAGTGTTCGTGGAAAGAATGCACATGATACATTGATACAATTGTTTGAACAACATCGGCTAGATATTTTAGTAGGAACACAAATGGTGGTTAAAGGGTTGGATTTTGATAATGTAAGTCTTGTTGGTATTTTAGATGCAGACGGCTTATTAAGTTTTGCAGATTTTCGTGTAAATGAAAGAGGGTTTCAATTGATGGAGCAGGTGAGTGGAAGAGCAGGAAGAAAAAATGAACAGGGTAAAGTATTGATACAAGCCGTGAATGTAAATCATCCTGTTATTAAAATGGTGCAACAGCATGATTATAAAAAATTCTATGAATATGAATTGCCAGGGCGCAAAGAATTTTTCTATCCGCCATTTAGCAGGATTGTTTTGATAACATTGAAACATAAAGACAAACAATTGCTTGATGCTGCTGCAGAAAAACTTGCATCTCTATTACGCATGGATCTGAAAGATTATGTTGATGGCCCTGCCGCACCTGTAGTTGGACGATTAAGAAATGAATACCTGATGAACATATTGCTAAAACTTCCAAAAGAACCAGGCATGAGTTTGACTTATAAAAAAGTAATTCGCAATCATATTAATTTATTGGTTTCGGAAAAACAATATAAAGCAGTTACGGTGATTGCTGATGTAGATCCGGCGTAGTATATGATTTGCAAAGTGGTCGGTGGGACACCGACCACGGGCTCGCTACCGTGGTTGATGTCCACACCATAAGTGTTCGGAAGATTTTCATAATATTGATTTTTATTGCGTTGTAGGATTGGAAGACGGATGATACGGACTGGGCGGATGATCACGGATTTATTTTTTGTTCCAAAAAATTACAGATATTGCCTATGTAGCATTTCCGCTATGCTGCGTAGCAGCATAAATCCGTGAATATCCGACTTGTCCGTATTATCCGCGTTCCAATCATTGGTGTAGATAAAAATCTTCCGAACAGTTGTGCTGTCCACACCAACCGCAATATTGAAAATAAATTTATTAATTTGTCAGGATGAATCTCGAAAAAAACATTTCACTTAAAAGCCTCAATACATTTGGTATCGATGTTTGGGCTGCCTATTTCTCAACTTTTAAAAGCGTCGATGATCTTTCAGAACTTCTAAAAAACACCAAACAGCAAACCCCAAATCCCATCATACTCGGTGGCGGCAGCAATATCCTTTTTACAAAAAACGTTGATGGCCTCGTTCTTAAAAATGAAATTACCGGTATTGAAAAAGTGAATGAAGATGAAGAGCATGTTTATGTAAAAGCAGGAGCAGGGGAGAACTGGCATCGCTTTGTTTTATATTGTTTGGAAAATAATTATGCAGGTATTGAGAACCTTGCGTTAATACCTGGAAATGTGGGAGCTTCACCTATGCAGAATATTGGCGCTTATGGCGTGGAAATAAAAGATGTGTTCCATTCTTTGGATGCATTTAATATGGAAGAAGAAAAATCTGTTTCATTTAATGCAGCAGATTGTGCATTTGGTTACAGGGAAAGTGTTTTTAAAAATAAATACAAGGGGCAGTTCATAATCACCTCTGTGACGTATAAGCTTAATAAGAAGCCCGTGTTCAATATATCTTACGGAGCAATAAAGGATGAACTTGATAAAATGAAAGTGCAGGAATTGACCATAAAAGCTGTAGCACAAGCGGTGATGAATATTCGCACAAGTAAATTGCCCGATCCGAAAGTGATTGGTAATGCCGGCAGCTTCTTCAAAAATCCAGAAGTTGATATTATTTTATTTGAAAAACTACTTACACAATTTCCGGGTATCGTTGGTTATCGGCTCAATAATGGTAAAGTAAAACTTGCTGCAGGCTGGATGATCGAGCACTGTGGATGGAAAGGATATAGAAAAGGCGATGCTGGTTGTCATGAAAAGCAGGCATTGGTACTCGTAAATTATGGAAAAGCAAAGGGAAAAGAAATATATGACCTTAGTACGGAGATACTTCAAAGTGTGAAAGAAAAATTTTCTGTAGAATTGCAACGTGAAGTGAATATCCTGTAATTTTTTTGCAGTTCCTAAATTTAATTTTCAATATACAACGTACAATGTTCAATTAAAAAGCCGGCGATTAGCATTGAAAATTGTACGTTGTATATTGAAAATTAAATTTTCTTTTTAATTAAAATCCTCCTCATTAAAATCATCTTCACCAAAATGTTGTGAACCCATATTTAACATACTTCCCATTAAATCTTTGAATTCAATCTTACCTTCAAATATTTTTTTACTGATCAATGAATAACTTGCCAATCCATGTAAAACAAATTCCATCAGCAACGCATTTTCTTTTTCATCGGCAGCATTGTAATATTTTTTTACCAGTGCATGCAATCCATCTACTTTATAAAGCATTTGAATTTTATCTGCATCCTTTGTTTCTAAAAAAAGATTGAGATTATTGCCTGCATCAAACCATCTTGTGACAGCCTTATATGGATTGTCTGCAGGCTGTGTTTCTTTTGCTTTCTTTTTCTTTAATGTATCAGGATTGGGAAAGTATTGAACAAATTGTGTACGAATAGATTTTTCCAAAAGATTATATGCAACCTGGTAAGGGCCTTCCTGTTCGCCTTCATACACCAATTCTATTTTACCGGTGATAGAAGGAATGATTCCTGTAAGATCGCTTAACCATACCTGTGTGGTTTGTTCATCATTTACAATTGCTCTTCGTTCTGCAGCGCTGATCGCATTTTCATAAGCAGAAATAGTAAGCCTTGCACTTACGCCACTTTTTTTATCAACCAGTTCATTTTCCCTTGCCTCAAATGCAACCTGTTCAATAAGCCTTTTTATCAAGTCGCTTATGTTTACTTTTTGATGTTGCTCTTCTATAATATCTGCTTCCTGTGCAGTGATGGCCAAAGACGTTTCCAATGATTTTGGATAGTGGGTGAGTATCTGGCTTTCTATCCTGTCCTTTAATGGCGTTACTATACTGCCACGATTTGTATAGTCTTCCGGGTTTGCGGTAAACACAAACATCACGTCCAGCGGTAGCCGCAGTTTAAAACCACGTATCTGCAAATCACCTTCTTCTAAAATATTGAATAAGGATACCTGTATCCTTGCCTGCAGATCGGGCAATTCATTGATGACAAAGATGCTGCGGTTGCTTCTTGGAATAATGCCATAATGTAAAACCCTTTCATCCGCAAAACTTAATTTTAAAGTCGCTGCTTTTATTGGATCAATATCGCCAATGAGATCGGCAACACTTACATCAGGGGTAGCCAGTTTTTCACCATATCTTTTGCTTCTGTGCATCCATTCAATGGGTGTGTTGTCGCCTTCTTTTTCTATTAGATCCAACGCATATCTTGAAATAGGATTGAATGGATCATCATTGATCTCACTTCCTGCAATGACAGGAATATATTCATCCAGTAATTCTACCATTTGTCTTGCCAAACGCGTTTTTGCCTGTCCACGTAACCCAAGGAATAAAATATTATGCCTGCTGAGTAATGCTCTTTCTGTATCTGGTATTACTGAATCTTCATAACCCAAAATACCCGGAAAAGCATTTTCTTTTGCTTTGATCTTGCTGATAAGGTTAGCCCTGATTTCATCTTTGATCGATCTTGAAATGTACCCGCTCTTTTTTAATTCACCGATTGTTTTGATTTTGCTTACTTCCATGTTTTCTTTTTATATGTCTGTTTCTTTTTAATAAATTTAGAATTATGAATTATGAATTGAGAATGGGTTGTGAGAATTTTGAGGTTATGCTTTAATTCATAATTCATAATTCTCAATTCTTAATTGGTTTTAATAAACTGTTTTTCTCTTCCCACTTTCAAAATCTTTAAAAATGAACGCTCCCAATTTATCGAGCGACGCAAAAAATGCCTTGCCATTATTTGTTTCTGTAAACTCCTGTACAAAACGTTGCAGGTAAGGATCACTTGCTATCATAAAAGTAGTGATGGGGATCTTTAATTTTTTACACTGAGTAGCAAGGCTCATACATCGATTGAGAATTTTCCTGTCAACGCCAAAACTATTCTTATAATATTTTGATCCAACTTTCAGGCAGGTAGGTTTACCATCTGTTATCATGAAGATCTGTTTGTTTGGATTGCGTCTTTTGCGTAAGAGATCCATGGCCAATTGCAAACCTGCAACTGTGTTAGTATGATAAGGGCCAACCTGTAAATAAGGAAGATCTTTTACTTCGATCGTCCAGGCATCATTTCCAAACACAACAATATCCAATGTATCTTTTGGATATTTTGTTTGTATCAATTCGCTCAATGCCATCGCAACTTTTTTCGCTGGTGTGATGCGATCTTCTCCATACAAGATCATTGAATGAGAAATGTCGATCATCAATACTGTAGATGTTTGTGATTTAAAATCTGTTTCTCTTATTTCAAGATCGTCTTCCTGCATGTGAAAGCTGTCAATGCCATGATTGATCTGTGCATTTCGAATGGATTCTGTAAAATCTATTTGCTCCATCGTATCACCAAACTGGAAAGGCCTTGTCTCCGGATTTATTTCATCACCACCACCCGGTTTAAAAGTATTGTGATTGCCTTGCTTTGTTTTTTTTAGTTTACCGAAAATTTCTTCAAGACTTTTTTTGCGGATACTTTGTTCAGTTTTAGAAGTGATTTTTATTTCACCATTTTGTTTGTTTTCATCTATATATCCTTTCTCTTTTAAATCTTCCAGGAAATCACCAATGCCATAATCATCATTGGTGAGCTTGTATTCTTTATCCAGTTCATTCAGCCATTGCATGGCTTCATTAAAATCGCCGCTGGTATAAGTAAGTAATTGTGTAAAAAGATCCATTAGTTTTTCAAAACTGCTTTTTTCATTTTCTGAAGGATCGTATTTTGAGAAATTGAAGCTGCGCATGACAAAGTTTAAAAGGTTGCAAATGTTTCAAAGGTTTCAGAAGTTAAAACAGCGTTTTTAATTCTAAACCCCCACAATTTACGTAACAAATAACTTGTACGTTTTGTTGTCATGTTAAATAAAAAGCCCATGATATATTCATGGGCTTTTATATTATAAAAAGTTTTTAAAGGTTACAGCTTTTCAAAGGCTGTAACCTTTAAAGCCTTTATGGATGTGCTGTATCTACTGGAGTTGGAACTGCTTCTCCACCTGGTTCTGTTTTTAATGGTACCGGCTTTTCCGATGCGGGTGCCATTGGCGGACGATTTTTAAATTGTTGTTCCAATTGTAATAATCCTTTCAGGAGATTTTCATTACGTTCTTCTTCATAACTAAGAATATCTCTCCTGGTCTCTGAAAGGCTTTGATAATAATTCACCTGTTGCTCCATATCTTTCCTTAAACTCCTGGATACTTTTTCGGCAAGCGTTGTATCTCCGGCCCTGTATGCGGAATATAAAAATTGCATAGAGATCTGGTTGTGTTGCTGGCTACGGCTAACCATACCATAAGGGAAATTTTCTTCCAGCATCATCTTATCGCATCTGTTCAATAACTTTTTGGCATCCTCCTGTCTTCCTGCATTGGCAAGATCACCTGCGGCCTGCGCATAAGCAAGCCTGATACTGTTCAGGTGACGACGGTTTTCTTCATCATAATAAACATTAGGCGTATTTGCATTACCAAATGCAAATTTGTTCATCATTTTATCCATTACCCAATCCTGGTTTGTTCCACCATTTGAAATGGGTACCAGCCTATAAGTAAGTCCATCCTGGCGGAGGTAATTCTGGAAACCAAGTTCGCCATAAGGTGAAGTAAAGTAAATTGGGCGCTTCCATTTATTTGCTGCGATAATGTTTAAAATAGCAGCATCGTTTTTATATAAGTAATTCTTTGGAATATCAAATGATATCTGGCTAAGTACACCGGTATCGCTTGCATTTACTGTTCCATTTTGTCTGACTAGATTTACATCAACAGGAACAAAAACTTTTTTAGTAGGAAAAGTATTAATGATCTCTCCACCCTGGCCTTGTTGTGCGCCTTTCGCTTCATCATCTGAACCTGCATAATCTTTCATCATAGTATAAAGATCCATAGGCTTGCCATCCATTCCGCTATTCGGATTGAAACGAACAACATCCCTGTTTGAACCTTCTATTTGCGATGCGGTCCATATAGGATCTATTGATGCACTCTGATTCACTTTATATCTCAACTGGTTAATATACCAATCTGTTCCAAGTAAACTACTGTTGATCACACGTATATCTGTTCGGATGCCTTCCACTTCCTGCGCATACCATAAAGGGTAAGTATCGTTATCCCCAAACGTAATTAAAATAGCATTTGGTGCGCAGCTTTCAAGATAATCTGTAGCAAGGTCTCTTGCCAATAATTTGCGGCTACGGTCATGATCATCCCACTCCTGGCTTGCCATTATTACAGGTACCGCCAATGTACAAATAAGGCCCGCTCCAATAGCAGCGTTCTTACTATTTTTTATTCCCTGCATCAGCAAATCCTTTACATAAAGAACACCTATGCCGATCCATATAGCAAATGCATAAAAGGAACCCACGTATGCATAGTCACGCTCACGGGGCTGATTACCCGCCTGGTTAAGATAAAGGCAAATAGCAAAACCTGTAAAAAAGAAAAGCAAACCGGTAACCAACGCATCTCTCTTATCTTTTTTAATTTGATAGAATAAACCAAGCAATCCCAAAATAAATGGCAATGCAAAAAGTTTATTATTGGCCTTGTTATATTTTATGCTATCGGGTATTTTGTCCTGGTCGCCTAAACGCATCTGGTCAAGAAAGCCGATGCCGGTTTTCCAGTTACCATCTCTTACATTACCCATTGCTACTCCCTGCACATCATTTTGTTTGCCGGCAAAATTCCACATGAAGTATCGCCAGTACATCCAGTTGATCTGGTAATTCATGAAAAAACTTATGTTCTCAGACATGGTTGGAGCCCTGCTCCAGTTGCCATCTTTGTCTTTGTCGATACCTGCGAAGTTTGCATAATAATCTGCGTGCCCCTGGTCGTTGCTCTGATCCCACATACGAGGTAAGAAATGGATATCTTCAGGATTATAAACATAATCTACTTTTCTTCCTTTCTTTTCATATTTACCATTTGACCTGATATAAGTTTCAGTGATCTTGGAGTCTGTTATCTGTGCAGTAAAATCCTGTCCGAATAAAATAGGCCAATCACCATATTGTTCACGGCTTACATAACCAACAAGACTCACGGGATTATCTACATTAAACATATCAACAGAAGGATCTGCACTGCTGCGAACCATAGTTGTGAAGTAAGTAGAATATCCAAGCAGCATGAATAAAAAACTCCACAATCCAAGTTTTAAGAAATTCCAGTTTTTATTACTTGCTAAACGAAGGCCGAAATAAACCAATACGGCGATCAACACAAAGAAGAAAGCAAAGCCTGTAAAGAATGGCAATCCAAAACTATTTACAAATAATATATCCATATTACCTGCGCCCTTAATGCTCCATACGATCACTGCTTTTTGTACAACACCTGTAATTATACAACCGATCAGAAATGCAAAGAAAGTTCCCCAATTTGTAACCTTGTATCTTTTATAATAATAAATAAGTACGATTGCCGGAATGGTGAGTAGGTTCAATAAATGCACACCAATTGATAAACCCATCAGGTAAAATATAAGGATGATCCACCTGTCGGCTCTTGTAAAATGTCCTTTGATGCCTTGTTCTTCTTCTTCGGTTACGCTTTGTTCCCATTTAACCATGGCCCAAAAAACAAGCCCGGTGAAAAAAGAGGAGAGTGCATATACTTCACCTTCTACAGCACTATACCAAAATGAATCAGAAAAAGTATAAGCCAAAGCACCTACAACACCTGCAGCCATTACTGCAATTATTTTATCATTGCTAAGTTCCGTGCCATCTTTCTGTACAATTTTTTTTGCGAAATGGGTGATGGTCCAGAATAAAAATAAAATGGTGAAACCACTAGCCAGTGCACTCATGAGATTGACACCGGTAGCAGCATGATGAGGATCAAAGGGTGCCATGAATAACCTTGCGATCAAAACAAATAATGGAGCTCCCGGCGGGTGGGGGATCTGCAACTTATAGGCACTGGACGCAAATTCGCCACAATCCCAAAGGCTACCTGTTGCTTCCATAGTCATTATATACACAGCGCAGGCAATGAGACATACAATCCAGCCGGTAATGTTGTTCGTTCTTTTGAAACTCATATATTGATGTTAGTAGTTATAAGTGGGCAAATATAATCATGTTTGCTTTTGAGAAGCAATGTCTTGTCATTTTTTACATTTTTTTCTCACGGGATGCAACCTGCAATCGGCGGAAGGGAATTGTTGATCGGTGAACAGGTCAATAAGTGAATGGGTGAATAAGTGAATAAGTGAATAAGTGAATGGCTCATTCAATATTGAAATTCCTTTTGCTTTTTAATCATTTCGTTCATTCACCTATTCACTTATTGGCAATTCACTTATTGACCTATTCACCCATTGACCTATTTTTGTCCCCAATGAAAAAAGCCTTCCTTCAACTACACATAGCCGTTTTCCTTGCCGGCTTTACTGCAATACTGGGAAAACTTATACTTTTAAATGAAGGGTTATTGGTGTGGTATCGTTTGTTGCTTACTGTTGTTATTTTAGGAGTGATTATGTTCTTTAAAAAAGAATTGCAGCAGATTCCTTTTAAAGATGTATTAAAAATAACCGGGGTAGGCCTGTTAATAGCCATTCATTGGGTTTGCTTTTATGGCAGTATTAAATATGCAAATGTTTCTGTAGGCCTGGTATGTTTATCTGCTTCAGGTTTTTTTACTGCTTTGTTTGAACCACTTATTTTAAAGACAAAATTTATACCCGCTGAATTATTGATTGGCATTGTTGCCATTGCAGGTATATATCTGATATTTGATTTTTATCCCCAATATAAAGTTGGGATCATTTTCGGAATTATTTCATCCATGGGAAGCGCCATATTTCCTATTTGTAATAAACAATTGCTAAACAAGTTTTCTCCAAAGGTTCTGACATTATATGAATTAAGCGGTGGGCTAATAGTATTAACCCTGCTGTTGCCATTTTACTTATCTCAATTTCCGGCAACTTATTATTTTCCTACATTTTCCGATCTGGGGTGGTTATTGATATTGGCCATATTGTGTACGATTGTAGCTTTTAATTTCCAATTGAATGCGCTTAAAAAAATATCAGCCTTTACAGCAAATCTTGCTTATAATCTTGAACCTGTCTATGGGATCATATTGGCATTCATTTTCTTTCATGAAAATAAATTATTGCACAAGGAATTTTTCTTTGGATTGGGATTGATCATGACTGCGGTTTTATTGCAGATGGTAAGGATATTAAGACAGTCCAGAATAAGGAATGAGAAATAATTAATAATAAATAAGAAAGTTGGCTTGGTAAGTAATTTTACTTTCTCATTCCTTATTCAAACTTTCTTATTTCTTATTTTTTAAATTGGGTAACAAAAAATCCGGAACAAAATAAAATGTTCCAATAAAAATGTTCCAGGTCTGGAACAAAATTTCTGCAGACGAAAAAAATGTTCCGGTGTGAGTCGTCGTTTACTTTCTTATTCCTTATTTTATATTCCTTATTTCAAATTTATGAGAAGTTTCTTATAAATAAAAGATCTCCGTTTCAAGTTTTGCAAACGCCCTGAACATAGCACTTACCCCACAATATTTTTCCTGGGATAGGTTAACGGCTTTTTCCATTTTGGCCTGGTCTTTTTCGGCGAGTTTTATTTTATATCTAAGCTTTACATGATTATAGATCTTCGGATGTTCTTCTGTGAGAGAAGCGTCTATATCTATAGAAAAATCACTGAAAACCACTTTCATTTTTGCTAAAATAGATACCACATCCATTCCTGTACAACCTGCCAGTGAAGCCAGCATCAGCCTTTTAGGGCTTGGACCCGTATCGTGACCGCCATCATCATTGCTATCCATCGCAACTTTATGATTATTAATGGTTGAAGTAAAGGACATTCCCTGGTTAAAAACGGTGCTAACATGATGGCCCATAATTTTGTAGGATTTTGAGGTTAATTTCGCATTCAGGAAAGATATTCAGCCATGTTAATAACTGTTTTACAAAAATAGTTGATATTAAACATTAAATATTGACTAAAATACTTACCTTCGCCGTCCAAAAATAAGGAATATGGCCAGAGTATGTCAGGTAACAGGAAAGAAGCCGATCACAGGTAATAAGGTTTCTCACTCAAATATTAAGACGAAACGCAGGTTTTTACCAAACTTACAAACAAAGCGTTATTTTTTAGCTGAAGAAGATATATGGGTTACCATGAAAATATCATCAGAAGCAATCAGAACCATTAACAAAAATGGTTTATATTCTGTAGTAAAAGGAATGCGTGCTGCAGGCGTAAAAATTTAAGCCCATCCTAATCTCCCCGGAGGGAAGGAACAAAAACAAAATAAAATAAAATGGCAAAGAAAGGAAACAGGGTGCAGGTAATCATGGAATGTACTGAACATAAAGCAAGTGGACTTGCTGGTACAAGCCGTTACATCACTACCAAGAACAAAAAAAATACTCCTGAACGTATGGAGTTGAAAAAATTTAACCCGATTCTTAAAAAAGTTACTGTTCACAAAGAAATCAAATAATTAACCGATTTGCAGTTATGTTGATGGATTTTAATTGATTCATCTTCAAATTTTCAAATTTTCAAATTAATGTCATGGCTAAAGCAGCTAAAACCGCGATAAAAACAAAAGATCAGAAAGCAGCAGCGGATGCAAAAAACTGGAGTAAAGTAATTCGTACTTTACGTAGTCCTAAAACAGGCGCTTATACTTTTAAAGAAGCGATCGTTCACAAGGATAAGATCAAAGATTTCTTAGCCAGCTAAGTTTATCTTGTATGAAATAATTATAATGAAGCTGTTCTGTTTATTCAGAATGGCTTTGTTTATTTTAGGGAATGGGATGAAAAGAGATTCGAATGTTACTATCAGGGCTTCCGCAACCTGAATCTTCTATCCCGTATCCTGTCCGGGATCACGCATCCTGCATCATTTAAAAATCAATAATCATGGGATTTCTAAATAAACTATTCGGTAAAAAAGAACAAAAGGAATCACTCGACCAGGGTTTACAAAAAACCAAGGAAAGCTTTTTTGGTAAAATCGCAAAAGCAGTTGCCGGAAAAAGCACGGTGGATGAAGAAGTATTGGACAGTGTAGAGGATGCGCTTGTGGGTGCGGATGTTGGTGTAGAAACCACGGTGAAGATCATTGATCAATTGGAAAAAAGAGTTGCCAGGGATAAATATCTTAATACAAGCGAACTCAACAATATCTTAAAAGAGGAAATTCAAAACCTGCTTGTTGCAGCACCACAGGATACCAGTTATATTAATTATGAATTACCCGCAGGCCATAAGCCACATGTTATTTTAGTTGTTGGTGTAAATGGTGTTGGTAAAACTACCACAATAGGGAAGCTTGCTTATAATTTTTCAAGAGCAGGAAAATCTGTTTTGTTAGGAGCCGCTGATACATTCAGGGCCGCTGCTGTTGA
>JBDTLP010000107.1:0-15635 GCA_039934735.1 Ferruginibacter sp.
ATCGCGCCTCGTTTGGGACGAGGAGGTCGCAAGTTCGAATCTTGCCATCCCGACACTCTAACTCTAGCCCTTCAATTTATTTTGAAGGGCTTTTTTGTTTTATAAATCGCGTCCTACTTATTATTGGCTGCTCTAAAAGAAAATATTCAATATTCGACGTAGGATTAGGTAGAACAAGCGCAATCTCTTTTCAGGCTTAAGTTTCGAATGAAAAAGAGTTTGGAATTCTATCAGTACCTGCATAAGGCGCATCTTTCCGTCGGGTTCCGACGAAGTCGGAATTGAAAAAATGCGCAGCATATTTTTTCAAACGGCGGAAAGGAGCGACGGTGCAGGTACGCAGCCCGCCGGCTGTGGAGGCGAAAGCAACGAATTTAAAGTGCTAACCAAAGCTGGTAAAGGCTATGCGCTTATTCTACCTAATCCTATATTCGACGTACAATATTCAATGCTCAAGTAGACAACTTCGTTCAAAATTCAATATTCCGTGTTGATCTGTTCGCTATTCTACTCTTCAATTGAGGGTTCAGATAATTGGCAGCTCTAAAAGAAAATATTCAAAATTCCACGTACAATATTCAATGCTCAAGTAGTCAACATCGTTCAAAATTCAATATTCCGAGTTCATCTGTTCGCTATTCTACTCTTCAATTGAGGGTTCAGATAATTGGCTGCTCTAAAAGAAAATATTCAAAATTCCAGGAACAATATTCAATGCTCAAGTAGACAACTTCGTTCAAGATTTAATATTCCGTGTTCATTTGTTCGATATTCTATACTTCAATTGAAGGCCCAGATAATTGTGGCATCGAAAGAAATGTTCAATGTTCAGCGAAGGCAATAAACGATTATTAATTAAGGCAACTATACCCAATTACCCGCAGGTTAAAAAATATTTAAAATAGTTAGTTTTAAACTTGCAACTATCAACTAAATGTTTTACATTTGCTTTATGAAGATCGAAACAAACAATTTAATAACAATAAAAAATTACGCTAAAAAAGAAAACGTGACTACATCATACATTTATAAATTAATCAAAGATGGTAGAATGAACAGCTTTGCAATAGATGGTGTTCAGTTTATGCAGAAAGGTGAATCTATTCCAGTTACACCAAGAACTAGATAATCTTTTTTTATTAACAACTAGTTTCAAGTTTTAAACTTAAAATTTACAACTATGAACTTTACTTTTAAAACAATACATGAGTTTAACGATTACTTCAGGGATGAAAAGACTTGCTATGAGTTCTTTGAAAACCTTCGCTGGAATGGTGTTCCTGTATGTCCACATTGCGGAAGCAAGAAATATTATAAAGTTCCAGCAAGAGGCAAATTTAAAGATATCCCTACTTATCGTTGTGGTAATAGACAAGAATGTGATTTAACCTTTTCAGTGAGAACGAAAAGCATATTTGAAGGCAGTAAGGTTGAATTTCGTAAATGGTTATTGGCAGCTTATGAGATAAGCACTTGCAAAAAGGGTATTTCATCAATAGAATTAGCTACAAGAATTGGTACTAGTCAGAAAACAGCTTGGTTTATAAATCACAGATTGCGTACTATGCTAAAAGAAACAAATCCAAAGTTATTAACCGATGTCGTTGCTTTAGATGAAACCTTAATTGGTGGAAAAAACAAGAATAAACATGGTGATAAAAAAATTCCACATTCACAAGGAAGATCATCAAAAGGAAAAACTATGGTATTTGGAGCAAGGGGATTATTAGGCGAAATTAGGACAAAAGTAATAGCAAGTGCCGATGCTGAAACAATCGTTCCAATAGTTAACGACTGGGTTGAAAAGGGTGCAATTATGGTAACGGATGAATGGGGTGCGTACAATGCTTTGAAACAAGATTATTTTCATGTAAACGTAAACCATTCACAGGGACAATATGTTTCCGGCTGTTTTACTTCTAATGGTGTGGAAAACTTTTGGTCTTTATTTAAGCGTGGTGTAATTGGAACATTTCACAACATTAGTCCGCAACATATCCAATTATATTGTGACGAGTTCGCTTATCGTTACAATCTTAAAAGCCGTAGAAATGATGAATTGTTTAATGACGCAATCAGAAGTTGCAGCAATAAGCGTATCACTTATAAAGAACTTACAAAAGGATTGCATTTCCCAAATTCAGTAAAATAGCTATCTTTGAAAAAACAAAGCCTCACTACTACTAATAGTGAGGACTTTGAAGGAAAAACAAAATGAGTGCGAACGTATAGAGTTAATGAGACTAAATCGCCCCTTCTCTAAATCGGTGATTCATGCCATATATATTGGTGACACGATTGTTTTTCTTTTTTTGTAGGCTCCGCAGCCAATGATTTTATATCATTTTATTTTGAGGTGTTATATTTTATCTCTATCTTCGATATAGAAAATAAGGAAGCGGTCAGGATTTAATACCTGTTCTCCTTGGTTCAAAGCCAAGAGTGCTAATTACACCAGCCGCCCCTCCTCATTATGGTAATTTATTGAAACAGAGTCGGTTATTCACTTTTGAACGGGGAATGGTTGGCTCTTTTTCTTTTTATCATATTTCTTTGTTTATATAGTACTTTCCTTTACCATCTACCTTTTCTGATCCTATTTTTTCATCTCCTTTCAATTGGGTAATAGTAACGCTTACTCTCTTAGTAATAAACTTTTTATCTCTACTATTCTCTAGTCTCATTATTTCAGTAATAATTTCTGCAACTCCGGGCTTCCCAAGACTATCAACAACAAATATTACTCTATCCTTCCATGTTAAATTATTCTTGTCATAAGCAAGGGGAACTCGTACGCTTTTTAAAACGTTACTGTTTGGACTAGGTATTTGACTACTTACCTTTTCCTTTGTGATAGACGTAGAAATATCTACATCTTTACCCCCATTATCAAAAGCCTTCATAGCTTGGCGAATACTTTCAAGCTGGATAAAGGTGGGGTTAAGATTTAGCTTTCCCATCAACTTTGATTCTATACCTCTTAAAATGTCTAAATCGGTACTCATAATGATTGCTTTGTCCAAAGGTATATAATATTGTCTATTTACTCCAAAATATTTTTTGGAGTACCCCTTATACTATCGTTATTAAATGTGGATAAGGGGGTATGCACATGCCCCTAAGTGTACAACTTCACAACGAAAATGAATTTTATCAACCCAATAGTTTACTTTAGTTTTCCTAAAAATATTAAGCGTTTAGCTTATTCAGGTTAGAGAAAACTGAGTATATCTTTAATCATAGCTAAAAGTTCCACGATTTTTTTATTGTATTTATGAAAAAGATACTTAGCGCATTAGCTGTAATTTTATTAGGTAAGCTGCTTATAAATTTATGGGTAGATAAATCCTTTTCGACTTCAAATAGTACAAAACAAAAATCGTTTGTATTACCACCTGAAAACAGCACAGAGAAAGAAATGTTAGAAAACGCAACTAAAGCGGATACGGCTACTTGTTATTATAATATAGAAAGTGGTATTAAAGATTTTAAAGGCTTTGTAAAACTTTGCTATCCATGTTCATGGAAGCCATTTAATACCCTTGTATATGACACATCAGTTAATATAATTTGTCAGTTTATAAATCAAGTACATGACGATCTAGTATTAATTGTATCCGTGGCCTCTGAACCAATTGAAGAAGAAATTACACCACTAGTAATTCATACATTAACTGATAGTTCTTTTTATTCTCAAACAGTACCAAATGGAACGATTATATCATCCTATAAAAAAATAACGGTAGATGGAATTAAAACTGATGAAATGATAACACAAAGGCAAAAAGGAAAGTATTCAGATGTAGGAATAACCCACCATATAATTTATAAAAAGCAGTTAATTACACTCACCTATCAAGTCACATCTATCAATTTAGATAAGGCAAACAGTGTATTGAGAGACTATCATCTTTTTTTTGGGGATTTATTTAATAAAACAGAATTTATTAAATAATTTATCTTTATACTATGGCAAAGGCAATAAAAAAGGCTTCACCAAAGAAGCCAGTTAAAAGTAATAGTATAGCTGTTAACGGTAGTTTCTTAGATATTATGAAAGCAGCCGGTAAACAAGCTAAAAAAAGAAGTGCCAAAAAATAAACTTAAAAATACTTTTTATGGCATTCCTAGTACAAGTACATAAACGAAATTCATTTGGAGAAACTAGAGATTCACACCCGTCTATTCCAGATATCATTGGATATTCAAATCATTATAACAATAACAGACTTGAAAGTGTATTTGAGTATGAGGAAGATGGACAAGTTTATTATTATGAAGTTGAATTAAACATTTTAATTTGTCCTAGACCTAATAACCCGTCCATTTTCTATTATCAGATGTTAACTCCTATAGATAGACAAATAAAATCTCCATCTATTTATTTGCTTGCAATGACAAATGATTATGGAATACCAGCTAAAGGATACCATCCTAACAATCCTGAACCAATTGAATGTATTTTACCAATTGTGCCAAAAACCGCTAATGATTATATAGCTGTTAATGGAACTTGTTATTCATGCAAAAAAATTACATATTCAAAAGATGGTATTCGGTTAGACTTCAACATTCATTCCCCATCATTGAATGATACACTTGGTAGATACGATGTCAGATAAGACATTTCATAAATTCAACTATGCTTTTTTCATAATCTCCGTTACCTCTTAATTGTGACCTAAGTTTATTTTTCTGATCTTCATTTAATTCTGCCCATTCAGAATTAAAAACAGGAACACGAATAGGGTTTTTCAATTCACTTAATAGGAATAGTATATTATCAAATTCGGAATCTGTAATTATTCTTTTTCTAATTTCTATAGTATCTTTATGTAACATCACATTTTAAATTATCTACTGATTTTAGCCCTGCGTGTATTTGGGTATATTTACCTTAATTAAATGTTTTAATTTAATCAGTGAATCCCCGCCTGAACGATTCAGTCGGGCAGGAGTGGCAACAATTACTTCGCTTTCATATTATTTCCCTTTGCCTCATGTGTCAATTCAGCAAGCCCTAATTTTTCCATTAATGGAGGTACATACATTCCAAAACGCCCACGCAGTCCTTTCTTTAATCCATACCATCCACCAACAGGATTTTTTTCAGAACGGCCCCAGGCTTCAATGGTTCCTTCTTTAGCTGGCTTTTGCTCATCTGCACTTCCGAGTTCCATCCAATCGCCATGTTTTTTCAACATCGTATGAAGATCGGCAAGACAACGATAATCATAATGCAAAACAGTTTTGCCAACTGTACACACTAAAATATCTTTTCCGTCTTTCATGTCCTTATGCATCGTAAAGTCAGAAGATAAGGGCGGCGTTTTCAGTACCCATGGATTTTCTTTTGTTCCTTGTTCTTTTGCCATTTTTGTTTTTTATAAAATTAATTATTTGAGAATAAAGTTCAGCTTTTAATTAAAAATCAAATGACTTTGCAACCATTTCTAATTTTATAATTTGTGGCTGTGTGATCAATCCTTCTGCCTTTTAAAAGCTGGAAGTGTAGTATTGTTATTCGGTAGAACCCAAGCCCGAAAAAGATCAAACTTTACAAAATTCATAATAAATATGCGCTTTACTGAAATAAAATAGCTCATAGACCGTTACTAGTTGTGATCCGATATATTTCGATTCATATACATGTAACCTTATTCTATGAAACAACTTTTCAAACTGAGTTGCCTCTTACTTTTAACGCACTTTAACTTCCAACAGGGATTTTCACAATCAACAAGCTGGAAAGGAACTGCCAGCATAAACTGGAACCTTGCTACCAATTGGACCAACGGGATACCTGATGCTACCAAAGATGTTATTTTGGGGGATGCGAATTTTACCGGGGCCTTCCAACCCAAGGTAAATATTGCTATGAGTTGTAAATCAGTTACCGTAGGTGGGGCAGTTGCAACAACATTGACGATGACAAAAGCCCTAACGATTTCAGTTGGGATAACGATCAATGCAAATGGATCTTTTATCCATCCTGCTGCAACCATGTACCTGGCCGGCAACTTCACAAATAACGGTAGTTATAGTGCTACTGCAACTTCTTCTAGAATTCTTTTTAATGGTACGAGCCAGGTTATAGGAGGAACAGCTGCTACAGCTTTCAGGGCAATTAATATTGCTGTAAGTTCTACAATATCCCTTGCGACAAATATTAGTGTAACGGGTACTAGTAGCTATGTGTATGTATATGGTGTGATTGATCCTGGTCAAAGCCCAAGCTATTCAGTTACTTCAACTGGTATAACAAAAGTGTATGCCAACGGAAAAATAAAAGTGAACACGGCAAATTTCGCATCAAATTATGTGCTTACAGGGACAACAACTTTATATGCAGGATCAAATGTTGAATATTCATCTACAACCGTTAACCAGGTGATAAGTGCTGCTTATTCATATTCTACTTTAATACTTAGCGGAACAGGTACAAAATCATTGACTGCAAATCTTCCATTATTGTATGGAAAAAATGGACCTAATGGAAGGATCCTTGTAAGTAGCGGAGTAACTTTTGATTTAGGAATATTCACTGCAAACAGGGCTACAAATTCACCAGGTGGCGAATTTAATCTTGCCAGTGGAGCGATTTTAAAAGTTGGCGGGCTGAGCAATTTTCCAATAAATTTTGCAACAAGAACACTTGATGTTGCAAGTACTGTTGAATATAACGGTGTTGATCAAACGGTATCTGCACAAACTTATGGTAACCTTCTTTTTTCAACTGCAGGAATTAAAACGGCTGCTACTTCATGTAATGTAAGGGGCAACCTTACTATATCAAATGGTACATTTAATACAAATGCTACTATTGTTACACATTACATCGCTGGAAATTTTATCATGTCGGGTGGTACAATTACTGCTGTTAACTGTACTTTTACTTTAAATGGAACAGCTAATCAAACAATAAATTTAATAAACGGTATTTCAAAACTGAGTATCAATAATACAGGTGGAGTAATCAACCTTGGATCTGATATAACTGTAAACACTACACTAAGTTTCACAAAAGGAAATATCACAACCGGTAGTTATGATGTAATCATTCCTGCAATAGGAACTGTAACAGGAGCATCCCAAACAACAGGCTGGGTAAATGGAAATCTTCAAAAAAACATTCCAACAGGTTCAGCTATCTTCAAAACTTTTGAAATTGGTGGAGCAAATTATACGCCTGCCAATTTATTGTTTGCAAACGTATCGATCGCAGGAACAATTACTGCAAGTACAACTTCAACAGATCAGCCTGAGATTGATTATTCAGGTATCAATCCTGTTAAAAGTGTGAACAGGTATTGGTCCTTAAATAATGCAGGTATTCTTTTTACCAATGCAACTGCCATTTTTAACTGGGATGCAAGTGATGTTGATGGTGGTGCAACTACGGCTATTTTTAAAACAGGTTTGTTTAATGGAACAAGTTGGATATTGCCAGCTTCTTCTTCTCCTTTGCCTACTTCAATACAAGTAACCGGGTTAACAAGTATGGGAGATTTTTCTGTAGGAGAAAAAATTGGCAAATCAACATGGACCGGTGCTGCTATGACATCAGATTGGTTCACGCCAAAAAACTGGCTTGGCCTTGTTCCATCAATTACAGATCCTACATTAATACCTAATGGAATTTCATCAGGAAGGGTTTACCCGGTAATAGCAGGAAGTACTGCTGTTGTGAATGATATGACTGTAGAAAGTGCGGCGTCCCTTACCGTTAGTTCTACTTTACAAATAGCCGGGGTATTGACAAGTTCAAGTAATGTTACTGCAACTGCAGGAACGGTTGAATTCAATGGTAGTGCATCACAAACCATTGCTTCCAATTCTTTTGCTGGTAATATTATTAAGAATATTATTGTAAATAATGATTTGAGTTTAGATGATGTTACCATCCTGACAGGAACCCTTAGTGTTGGAAATAGAAAAACTTTTGCAACAAATGATATGCTTTCTTTAAAATCAGATGCAACAGGAACTGCTCGTATAGCTTCATTGCCCGTAGATGGTTCTGGAAATGCAACTGCGTTTATTACAGGTAGAGTGAGTATTGAAAGATATATTCCTGCACGTAAAGCATGGCGCTTATTGAGTGCACCGATACAGGCATCAGCTACAACAACAATACAAGATGCATGGCAGGAAGGTGCTTATGTACCGTCTTCATTCATTAATAATCCAAATCCGAATCCAGGTTATGGTGTGCATATTTGTGGTGGTACGCTTGCAAATGGATTTGACCAGAGCACTACCAATAGCGCTACTGTAAAAGTATATAGCAATGCTACGAATAGTTTTGTTGCGTTGCCTCCTTTGCCAGGTACATATGCTACCCTTAACAGTTATTCAGGATACCTTGTTTATATAAGAGGAGACAGGGGCATTGATCTTTCACAGGGAAATAATGCTGCAACTACTTCAACAACATTAAGAATGAAAGGAGCGGTAAAAACAGGTAGCCAATCATCAACAGTGAGCCCGGCAAATTTAACCGTACTTGGTAATCCTTATCCTTCGGCTATTGACTTTAGTACGTTAACAAGAACCAATGTTGCAAATAGTTTTTATGTATGGGATCCAAAACTTACCGGTAGCAATGGATTGGGAGGTTATGTAACAGTAAGCTGGAACAGTGGCACCAGTTCATATGATGTTACAACTTCGGCTAGCCCTGTTAGTCAGTATATCCCCAGTGGCGAAGCTATTCTTGTGCAATCGCAGGATGGTGTAAGTGCAGGAACGATTACAATTAATGAATCTGATAAAACAGTTAATGGAAGTGATTTCGAGTTTGGCCGCCAGGTTACATCCGGCCAGCAATTACGCGTTAATTTATATGAAGAGAATTCAGATGGATCATCAGCATTACTTGATGGAACATTAATTACTTATGCTGATGGAAATTCAAATAGCATTGATAGAAACGATATTAAAAAATTAACTGCAGGTGGAGAAAACATCGGTTTTCAAACAGGTGGGCAAACACTGGCCATTGAAAGAAGAAAAACAATTGCAGATAATGATATCAGTGTTTTAAATATTGCTGAAATGAAACAGCATGATTATAAACTTGAGATCGTTGCGAACCATCTTGACAAGCCAGGTTTTATACTTGTACTGCAGGATAAATATTCAGGTGAACTTAATAACACTACGCTGAATGCAAATGGATCAACAGAAGTTTTGTTTTCAGTAACAGATAATGCGGCATCTTATGCTGCTGATCGTTTTAGCATTGCTTTTAAGAAAACAGAACCTAAAGTATTTGCATTTAAATCTATAAATGCAAATCAACAGCAAAGAAATATTGCGGTAGAATGGCAGACAGAAAATGAAGGATCTATCAGCGATTATACAATTGAACAATCTACTGATGGAATTAAATTTTCAAACTTATCTCGTTTTGCTGCTAAAGCATATAAGTCAGGTATTGTAAATTATTCATGGTTTGATCTGAATGTTGCAAAAGCAGACCATTATTATAGAATACGGTCATTGGCTTCTAATGGAGAAGTAAAATACAGCAGCGTTGCCAAAGTAAGTATTTCAAATCTTCCTGCTGATCCAAATCAGATGATTGTTTCGCCAAATCCGGTACAAAACAATGTTGTTGTATTCCAGTTGGGCAATGTAGAAAAAGGAACTTACCTGGTGCAGGTGTTTAATAACAATGGGCAAATGGTAAAGAGGTTGTCATTACAACACAATGGCGGAGATATGAGATACAGTCTTCCATTGGATAGTAACCTGCCGCCGGGAAAATACCAGCTACAATTAAGTGCTGGCAAACTGAGCTTTACAACTCCGTTTATAAAAGAATAATATTTATTTGAATATATTTTAAACTGCCCCGCAATATTGCGGGGCAGTTTTTATTTATCCAAAAGGGGTAAAATGTGTAGTCTTTACACAAAACTATAAAGTATTTATACTAAGCTATAATTAACTGCGTTTATGCGTAACAGTACCAAATAAGTCCAACATGTCCGCTAAAACCATTAAAAGAGTATCTAACAGGTATTCTATCCCCCACAAATTATTTTTCCTTGTTTTGATTTTTCAACTTGGTTATGTTGCCAATGCACAACAAGTGTCTGAAGTAATAACAGACTTTGGTGGTTTTTGGAAATCGGGAACCGGAGCCGCTATAAATCCCACGAACCCGAATACAAGCCATAATGTACTTTCCTTTAAATATAATTCGGTTGTTTATTCAACCGGCGTTGATGATAGTAAATTAACTACCAATAGTATTACTTATACGGCTGGTGATTTCAGGGCCTTCCCTGTAGCTACAGTAGGCGGTACCGTTACCAATGGCGGTTCTATTTACATTGCATTGGCAAGCAGGTATGATGGTGTGCCGAATGGTTATAGTAATCCACTTCCTTCTTTAAGGATCAAAGATGTTTTAATTGACGGAATACATGGGCTTGATATTGGAACAGGTGCAACAAATATTCCTGCTTCGGCTTTAATAAATTTCCCTATAAGTACGGTTAATGTATCTTCTATTGCAGATGCAAAGCCAGACATTGTAGTTTCGCAAATAGCACAACCTACTTCTACTGGTGATACATTGTATTTTATTAATAGCTTAGGAACGGTTGTTGGAAATAAGGTTGCTATAAACTGGACAACTATTAATCCACTTGGAACTTATTATTTAGATCTTTACAGCCTTCCCAGCGGAACATTGTGTGATACAGCACATATTAGTGGCACGGCGGGAAGTGAAACAACAAGAGAAATACGGTTGATCGCTTTTACCCTTACAGATTTTGGTATAACAGCGGGCAATTCTTCAAATATTACAGGATTTATTTTAAAAGCAAGTGGTTCGAGTGATCCCGCATTTATCGCATACAATGCAGATGCCTTTACAATTCCGGCACCGGTAATTACGGTACAACCAACAACGCAGGTTGTGTGTCCTAATGTATCTAATAGTGCAACCTTTGGTGTTACCGCTAGCGGTGGAAGCCTTACTTATCAATGGAGAAAAAACAATGTTGATATTTCAGGTGCAACCAATTCTACTTATACTATTTCAAATGTTACATCTGCAAGTGCAGGCGCATACAATGTAATAGTTACTAATCCTGTTGGATCTGTCGCAAGTAACATTGTTTATCTGAATACAACCATAGCTGTGCAGCCTTCGCCAGCAACGCAACTTATTGCTACCGGAGCCAGTTGTACGCTTTCTATTAGTGCTAATAATGCAACAGGTTATCAATGGAGAAAAGCGAATGTGGATATTTCCGGCGCTACTTCATCATCGTATGTGATAAGTTCGATTAATACCGCTGACACATCAAGTTATTCAGTACGCATTATAAATTCAGCAAATGCAGGTTGTGCAAACATAACAAGTAACATTGTTGTTGTAACAGGTTCTAAAATTCTGTATTCAAAATCAAGTGGTAATTTAAATTTACCGGGCACCTGGGGAGTAGCAACAGATGGTAGTGGAAGTTCACCTGTTGATTTTACAAGATCGGAACATACGTTTGTTGTGAAGAATAATTCAGCTACAGGCGGAAACTTAACCATCGCAGGAACATTGGATGTAGGAAATGTTGTAACAACGATTACTGGAGGTACAACACTCGATGCAAGAAGGATCATTCGTTCAGGGTCAGGTTCATTGGCAGGAACATCAACATCAAATTTAACGGTTAGAGATACCTCTAATCTTTATTTTCAAACGGGAAATGATATAGTTAAAGACTTCACTGTGTATGCTGGTAATATAACGTTGCTTAGTACATTAAATATTACTGCTGGTAGTTCGGCCGGAACTGTAACATTGAATGGAGGAACATTAAACACTGGTGGAAATCTTACATTCAAAAGTAATAGTACCGGTACTGCGAGACTGGCGGCAATTACAGGGGGAGCAGCGATCAATGGAACAGCTACAATAGAAAGATATATTCCAGCGGCCAGGGGTTGGCGTTATTTAAGTGTTCCTATTACTTCAACAGGTGCACCAACAATTAACCAGGCATGGCAGGAAGGGGCAACTAGTGCTTCAGGAACACCGAACCCTAATCCAGGCTATGGTGGATTTATTACGGGTGGAACAACGGCAAATGGTTTTGATCAAAGTGCAACAAATAACCCTTCAATAAAATATTATGATGCTACCACGGGGTCATTTTTAAGATTGCCTGCATCTCCGGGAACAAATATTCCAATAACAAATTATTCTGCTTATTGTATTTATTTCCGTGGCGACAGGAGTATTAATCTTATGGCGGGACTTAATGCTGCTATTACATCAACAACACTTCGCATAAAGGGACAATTAAAAACCGGTAACCAACTGGCAACCGTAAACGCTTCCAATTTTACACTTGTTTCAAATCCTTATCCCTCGGCGATAGATTTTGGAACGCTTACAAAAACCAATGTTGGTAATACACTCTATATCTGGGATCCAAAAATGGCAGGTAGTTATGGTTTAGGAGGTTATGTAACACTTAGCTGGAATAATTCATCACGTGTGTATGACAGAACAACTTCGGTGAGCGCAGTGAGCCAATACATACAAAGTGGAGAGGCATTTTTTGTAGCATCGGCCGATCATGTTAATGCAGGCTCAATTACGATCCAGGAAACGGATAAATCATTTTTGGGAAGTGATCTTGTATATCGTAGCAACACTGTTGATCAAAAATTAAGAGTGAATCTTTATTCTGTTGATGCCAATGATACAACTTCATTGCTTGATGGCGTGCTTACAACCTATGCAGATGAAAACTCAAATGATATTGATAATGATGATGCAAAAAAAATGTGGGGAAGCAATCAAAGTATAAGCATTAAAAGAAATGGACAATATTATGCCATCGAAAGGAGAAAAACTGTTACAGAAAATGACACATCGTTTTTAACATTGTATCAAATGAAAATACAAAATTATAAACTCGAAATAACAACGGAGCATTTAAATACCGGGAATAATATTGCATTCTTAAAAGATAATTATTCTGCCACTACCAATAATACAGTACTTGATATGAATGGCGTAAATGTTATTCCATTTAGCATCAATTCGGATCCGGCATCCTATGCATTGGATCGTTTTAGTATCGTATTTGAAAACCTCGGCCCATTACCTGTTACATTTACATCAGTAAAAGCATCACAGGATAAAAAAGATATTGATGTAGAATGGCATACAGAAAACGAGATCAACATTATCAACTATAATGTCGAAACATCTTTTGATGGAGTTACATTCAAATCTGCAGCAACCTTAATTTCAAAAGCAAATAATGGTGCAGGTGCAGCCTATTCATGGATTGATGCAAACGCATCTTCAGGAATGCATTATTATAGAATCGTATCAGCTGGTTTAAATAATGAAAAAAAATATAGCCAGATTGTAAAAGTGAATATAGCCAGAACAGAAGTAGTAAACGAAATCATCATTTATCCAAACCCGGTAAAAAATAACATCGTTTCAATTCAATTGGCTGATCTTGAAAAAGGATATTATGTCATAAAAGTATTTAATGCCACAGGACAATTAGTAAAAAAAGCATCACTTCAACATGAGGGTGGATTTATAAAGTATAACCTGCCTTTGGAAAACAATCTGCCAGTGGGAAAATACCAGGTACAATTAAGTGCTGGTAAGCTGAGCTTTACAACTTCGTTTATAAAAGAATAATATTTTAATAAAATGATCTTATAATAAAAAACCTGTTACATTACGTAATAGGTTTTTTATTTGAAATATTTTGAATGGATTACTTCAGCAACTTAAGATCCGGCTGTGCATATTTATATACTTTAAAATACATAGTCGTCTTGGTTTGGGCAACACCTTCAATCTTGCTGATATTATTAATAAAATCAACAAGATGATTGTTATCGCGGCACATCACATCTACTTCCAGATCATAATCGCCGGAAGTCATTGCCAAAAAACTTACTTCAGGTAGCTTCACGATCTTCTGGGCCACTTTATCTCTTAGCGTTGCCGGTCTTACAAAAACCGCAATATGAGCATAAGAACGAAAGCCCACTTTATCCGGGTTTACCCTTCCAATTATGTTTACGGTACCATCTTCAATCAGTTTATTAAACCTGGTGCGGACTGTTCCAATAGATACGCCAAGCTTTTCGGCAATAACTGTAAAAGACATCCTGCCATCTTCCTGCAGGAATGATAAAATTTCGAAATCAAGTTTGTCTAATACGTGCGGGTCGTTATTTGTCATGTTATTTAAAAGAGATTAAATCCATTTTATAGAAAAAACTACAATTAATTCTTTATTTGTAAGTAAAAATAAATTATTTTTAGTTCTTGGCTTAAAAAATAAAAAATATATAATTCAGATAATGAGTATGAAATACCAAAAAACCCAGAATTTCATTAATGGAAAGCTGGTAAATTCACAAACAGATAAGCAGTTAGACATTATTTCACCGCTTGACGGAAGTTTGTTATCCACTGTGCCTTTATCCACTTCTGCGGATCTGAACCAAGCTGTAGCTGCGGCTAAGGCTGCATTTCCAGGCTGGAGCAAAACGCCTATCAAAGAAAGGGTGCAGGTTTTTTTCAAATATAAAACCTTATTGGAGAAAAACCTGAAAGAATTAGCGGCATTGTGCAGCGAGGAGAATGGAAAGACCTATAACGAGTCGGTTGCCGAAATAGAAAAATCAATTGAACTTACTGAATTTGCTACTTCATTACCACAATTAGTAACCGGCGAAGTGCTGGAAGTTAGCCGTGGTGTAGAGTGCCGTACAGAGCATGTAGCCCTTGGCGTTGTGGCATCAATTGTTCCATTTAATTTTCCAAGTATGGTTCCAAACTGGACCTTACCAAATGCCATTGCATTGGGAAATTGCATGATCATGAAACCTTCAGAAAAAGTGCCTTTGAGTTGCATGCGCCTTGCTGAATTATTGAAAGAAGCTGGATTGCCTGACGGTGTTTTCAATGTTGTTCATGGTGATGTGGCAATTGTTGAAGCAATTTGCGATCACCCGGATATCGAAGCTGTATCATTTGTTGGATCAACTAAAGTTGCCAAAATTGTTTACCAACGTGCAACAAGTCATTATAAAAGATGCCTGGCATTGGGTGGTGCAAAAAATCATTTGATGGTTTTGCCAGATGCGATTCCGGCAATGACAGCGCAAAATGTAGCTGCTTCAATGAGTGGATGTGCAGGGCAGCGTTGTATGGCGGCAAGTGCTATGATCGGTGTTGGAAATGTAGATCATATCATTGATAAAATATGTGAAGAAGCAAGAAAGATCATTCCAGGTGAAAACCTTGGAGCAGTTATAAATAAAGAATCACAGGAACGTATTGAAAGATTTATCGGCGAAGCAGAACGTGATGGTGCAAAAATTTTAGTTGACGGCCGAAATACAAAAGTAAAAGGAAAAGAAAATGGAACTTATGTTGGCCCTACCGTAATTGATTATGTAAAGCCGGGAATGAGTGTAGCAACAGAAGAAATTTTCGGCCCTGTTGTTAGCATCATTCGCACGAACACTGTTGATGAAGCGCTTGCGATAGAAAATGCAAGTCCTTATGGAAATGCAGCAAGCGTGTTTACACAAAATGGCGGTATGGCAAGATATATCATTGA
>JBDTLP010000108.1:0-14865 GCA_039934735.1 Ferruginibacter sp.
GTGGGCCGTTACCCCGCCAACTACCTAATCAGGCGCACGCCCATCCAAAACCGACATTGCTGCCTATAATAATAAAGTGATGCCACTTCATTATGTTACGGTGTATTAATCTCTCTTTCGAAAGGCTATTCACCAGTTATGGGAAGGTTGCGTACGTGTTCCGCACCCGTTTGCCGGTCGCCACCAGGATTGCTCCCGTGCTGCCCCTCGACTTGCATGTATTAAGCTTGCCGCTAGCGTTCATCCTGAGCCAGGATCAAACTCTCCATTGTAAATGAGTTGTTTGAACGTGACTTTGTATTTTCTCTTGGAAAAAACTTGTCAAATTCTAATTTTAATATTTGCGCTAACATTACCTTGTTAAATATGCTACTGTTTCCAAACTTTCAAAGATCTTTTGGCTTACTAAGCCACCCATTTTTGATTTGGGAGGGCGAAGTTATGAGCCTTTATGTTATCTACCAAATTTTGATAGAAAATAAATTAATTTTTTATTGCCTTTTATTTTACTTTTTCCTTTGAAAAAAACCCATTTTTTATTTGGGACGGCGAAGGTAAGGGCGTTTATTTTATCTACCAAATTTTAGTAGAAAAAAAACTTTCTTTTTATTGCTCTTCTTTTATTTTTTCCTTTGAAAAAAACCCGTTTTTTAATTGGGAGTGCAAATGTAGGAGTGAATCTTTTACCAACCAAATTTAATTTCAAGAAACTTTAAATTTTGTTGATTTTTTTTGTTCGATTCTTTTAAGAACTAGGCCTTTTTTCAAAAGCGGACGGCAAAGATAGGGGCATATGTTCTTCTGACAAATTTATTTTAAAAGATTTGATGTTAAAACAGCGAAAATCGGTTTGCAAATGGGCTGAAAGCTTTGCTGAGTATGGGTTTAGTAAAATTGATCTTTTTTTATAAAATAAATAAGAAACGAATGGGTGTTAGCTTTATATATTTCACTGTTATATCATTTTAACCAGGCTCCATTTTCTATATAATCCTTTCTGGGTGGAGTTATCAGCTAAAAAACAGCTACCCTTGCAAGCTGCCAGTATATTAATTTCAGGTTTTATAATAAAATAACTACCCAAACCTGCTGACAAAAGCCAACATGATACGCTACCTGCAGGTTCACTACCTGCCATATAATTCTAGGAAACCAGTTTACAAGCAGTTAAGATCAAGCATATATGCAGTTGACCTGCCGTTTACTTCCTGTCTACATTGAGTTTGCATCCATTTACTTCTCTATATGTCCTCTATAACACTTCTATATGTCTTCTATAACTCCTCTATAACTTTTACCAACATTAAGTCCCTACGGGACTTGTTGAAGATCTGCCAGTATCATAGTTACCGGTATAGTGTCCCTATGGGCCATAAGCATTGAAATTTAGCGATTAGGTTAGCGTTGTTCAAGTTTTAGTAACTCACATTTTCCTGATACCAATTATTCATCAACAGTGTTGAATGAACGTGCACGCTGTAATAGCATATAAGTAAATCAAGAATTAGAATCAGCAGGCTTAACAGTCCCATAGGGACACAATCCCGGTAACCACAATATAGCTCTCGGCAACAAATCCCATAGGGACGATATATCCATAAAAAAACTGTAGCTGTTTTAGTTGCCTGGGATTAATACAGGGAAAAGATATTTTTCTCAGTTTTTTTCGTTGAATATATAGTCCCAACGGGACTAATATTGAACAGCCACAAGCGTAAGCCCGTGGGCATCTACAGAAAAATCAACCAGGGCTGAATCTTTAGATTCTATGATCTTTATAAATTCGGGAATGGTTGTTTTTCCCTTTCCTACTTTTAGCATCGTCCCTACCAGGCCCTTTACCATACCACGCAGAAACCTGTTTCCGGAAACCCGGTATATAATTGTATTGTCCCTGGTTAACCATTCACTTGTATATAATTCGCATTCAAATGACTTAACCTGGGTATTGCGTTTTGAAAAAGCTTCGAAGTTGCGGTAGGTCTTTAATATTGTGGCTGCTTCATTGAGCAATGCCATGTCTAATTTATATGGATAAAAATAACAGCGGTCCGCTAAGAACGGATCTTTTGAATAGTATATCGTGTATTCATACGTTCTGAATTTAGCATCAAACCTGCAATGCGCTTTAGCATCTACCTCTTTTATTTTCTTTATTACAATATCATCAGGAAGTATGGCATTTAACCTATAAGCCGTTTTATCCAAATCGTATTTTTGTTCGGATTCAAAATCGAAATGAAAATAATTTTGCAGGGCATGTACACCTGTGTCTGTACGGGATGAACCTGTTAATTCAACTTCTGTTCTTAAGTAAACTTTAAGCGCCTTTTCAATTTCTGCCTGGATGCTATTTGCATTTTTTTGAACCTGGAAGCCCGCATAATGAGTACCCTTATAAAAAACCTCCATGAAATAACGTGCCATAGCGCTTGAATAATGATTAGCGAATCATTGCTTTAAACCTGGTTATATAATATTCATCGGTGAGCTGAAACTGCAGGTCTTTAAAATTGCCAATATCAGTTACATGGCTATAAGCCGCATCAAAAAAATTGTATTTTCCTTCATCATTGGAAAACAATGGAGCCAGGTTCCTTACCTGCTCTGCAGTAAAACATTTTGTTTTAAAAACTTTTTTTGCTGCTGCTATTCTTGCATCATCATTTACGGCTGCAGCTATTTTTTTGCCCAGCCTTGAAAGATCATCAACATTAGCAATAGCTTTACATGCCGGATTTATGATTGTTACTTTATACTCATTCTTCTTATCGGCATTTGCATCAGCTACTTTTACGTTTGTAATAATGGGTTTATCATCAACCATTTGTTGAATTTCATTATTGACTGGTTGCAACGTATTTACAATACTATCCTTTTTTTCCAATGAATCACGTGTTATGGCCCTGATCTCTCCCCATGTTTTTGTTTCGGGTTCAACGATTGTTTGAGCATTTTTATCATAAGGAATAAATATCCTGACGCTATCATTATTATTACCATCATTAATAGCATAAATAACCGACCTGCCTGTACTGTCAATCATAGAAAATACCTCGCTGATATGTGTTGTTGGTACTATTGCAGCAGTTTTTTCTTTTACAATTGCTGATGCTGAATCATTTGAATTGTTAGTCAGCTGCTCTTTTACCGACTCCTGTTGCCTGAGAGAGGGTGTGTCGGTTACCTCAGCCAACGTATTGGAAAAGGCATCTGTTTTATTTTCAATTTCCGGCTTTGAAATTGTAGCAGCGTCTGTAGCAAATTCAATCGCCAATGTTTGCAGGTTAAACAACCCCCATACCTTCGAATCAAAATATTTTAATAAGAAACCTTCATCATTATCTTTTATAGTGATCTCTATCGCCTGTACGGACCATTCATTCTTCGGAAATCCTATGATTAATTTATATTTTCCATCTGTTAGCTTTGGAATAATTGTATAGCCAGATGCGGTGGAGCTAAATATCTTTTCATTCAACTTTACATAAAAAGCCTGCTTGTTTTCCGTCTGTATATATATATAATGAGTTTGCTGGGCCCCGGCATTTACTGAAAACAAAAAGGAGAAAACGAGGTAATTAAAAAATCGCATACAGGTAAAATGAGTTTTGTACAGCGCATTTTAAATTATTGTTTCCATTTTCGGTCGGTGGGGACACCGACCGATGGTTCCCGTGGTTGTGTACTCAAGGTGCCCCGTGTTAGTTTCCTCACAAACCAGATAATCTTGCAACAAATTAAAATGCACCAGGTTTTGCAACCAAAGCTAATTAATATGCTTCACTTACCATTTATAAAAATAATTAATGGTTTTAACTAATCTGACTTTACTTTTACGCCTCAAATTTTTATTTATGAAGAAAGTTTTCTTTTTACTTGCAATTGCAGCAAGTCCTTTTTTGGCCAAAGCTCAGCCTGGTAATGATGAACCCCAGGATACTTCCTGGAAAAAAATATACAGGGAAAGCAGCCCCAAAATAAATGATCTTGTACATACAAAACTGGATGTGAAGTTTGACTATGCTAAATCATATATGTATGGAAAAGAGTGGTTAACACTTCAACCGCATTTTTATTCTACTGATTCTTTATTGCTTGATGCAAAGGGAATGGAAATAAAAGAATTGTCAATCATGAAAGGCACTCAAAAAAAGCCTTTACAATATACCTACGCAGATGGCATGCAGCTTCATATAAAACTTGACAGGTTATACATGGCTGGTGAAAAATACACACTCTACATTGACTATATCAGCAAACCAGATGAATTGAAAGCAGAAGGAAGCGCTGCAATCACTGATGCAAAGGGCCTCTATTTTATTAATCCAAAAGGAGAAGATAAAGATAAGCCAACTCAAATATGGACCCAGGGTGAAACAGAAGCCAATAGTGCATGGATGGTTACGATAGATAAACCAGATCAAAAAACAACCGAAGAAATTACAATGACGGTTCCCGGAAAATATGTAACACTCAGCAATGGACTCTTAATAAGCCAGAAAAAAAATGCTGATGGTACAAGAACAGATTATTGGAAAATGGACCTGCCACATGCACCTTATTTATTTTTTATGGGTGTGGGAGAATACGTAATTGTAAAAGACAAATACAAAGAGAAAGAGGTGAGCTATTACATGGAAAAAGAATACGCTCCTTATGCACGCAAAATTTTTGGAAACACTCCGGAAATGATGAAGTTCTATTCAGAAAAACTTGGTGTAGATTTTCCCTGGGCCAAATATTCACAGATTGTAGGCAGGGATTATGTTAGTGGTGCAATGGAAAATACAACTGCTACTTTACACCAGGAAAGTGCCAATCAAAACGGAAGAGAACTGGTTGACGGAAATGATTGGGAAGAAACAATTGCGCATGAATTATTTCACCAATGGTTCGGCGATCTTGTAACGGCAGAAAGCTGGAGCAATATTACTGTAAATGAAAGTTTTGCTGACTACAGCGAATACCTTTGGGACGAATATAAATATGGAAAGGATTATGCTGATGATCATAATTATTCCGATATGCGTGAATACCTGGAAAGTGGCAGTGAACAAAAGGACCTTGTAAGATTTTATTATTCAAATAAAGAAGATGTATTTGACAGGGTTAGTTATAGTAAAGGCGGCCGCATCCTGCACATGCTGCGCAATTATGTAGGTGATGATGCCTTTTTCAAATCATTGAATAATTATCTCACAACAAATAAATTCAAAACAGGAGAAGCGGGACAATTGAGGCTTGCATTTGAAGAAGTGACAGGAAAAGACATGAACTGGTTCTGGAACCAATGGTATTACGGTAGCGGACACCCGAAATTAAAGATCAATTATAACTATGACATTCCCGGTATTCCTGGTACTACTGAAGTTGTTATTGAACAAACACAAAAGACAGGTAAAGTATTTACTTTACCCATTGCCATCGATGTATATACAAATGGAACTGCAAAAAGATATAACGTCTGGATTAAAAATCAAATAGATACTTTTTATTTTAATACGCCTGTTAAACCCGAACTGATCAATGTTGATGCAGAAAAGATTTTATTGGCAGAAAAAACCGATAATAAATCAGAAGCGAATTTTATTGCTCAATATAAATATGCGAAAAATTATCTTGATCGTAAGGAAGCGCTTGATTTTTTTGCAAAAAAGAATATGCCTGAAATATCAAAAGGCCTTCATGATAAGTTTTTTAAATTAAAGATCAGTACTATTCAGAAAATTGCATCTTCACCTTATAAAGCGGATCCTGTGGTTTTATCTGACATAGAAGAAATGGCAAAAAAGGATAACAATACAAAAGTGAGAGCTGCTGCAATTAGTTATCTTGTAAAGAACGGGGATAAAAAATATTTGCCAATATACCAGGCCGCTGTTAGTGATTCATCTTACAGTGTAGCTGGTGCTGCATTAAAAGGCCTTGCATCACTTGACACGGCAAATGCCTATACGCTTGCCAAAAAATATAGTAATGATGCAAAAGGTGCGCTTGGCAATGAGATTAGCAAAATATTATTTGCAAGTGGAACAGAAGCAGATTTTGATTTTATAGCAGCGAGTTATAAGGGCTTCCCGTTAAGCCAGGAAAAACTGGGAGTAACAAAAAACTTTATGGATTATCTTTTAAGGGTGAATGATATCAGTAAAATAAAAAAAGGAATTGACCTTGTAATAGTTTTCAGAAATATTATTCCTGAACCATACAGGCCGTATGTAGATCCTACTTTTAAGGCAGCATTTGATAAACTTTCTGCTGCAAAAGGAAAAGAGGTTGAGGATTATATAAAATCTGTTTTTAAATAATTTTTTTAAAGGTTTCAAAATTTTCAAAGGTTCCAGGGGTTTCAAAGCATAATAAACTTTGTAATCGCTGGAACCTTTTAAATTTTCGTTAATGGCAACTTTTATCAAATTTGAAGATATTATACCAATTAGATTTTAAAGCTGTAACATCAAAAAAATGTCAGGCTGAGCTTGCCTGCCCCGCAGGATTGCTCAGGCTGACAGACAAATATTAATTTCTTATTGGTATTATAGAACAACAGAGGAGTTTGAAAAATTATCTACACACTTAAAAAAATCAGCCTTCTTATACAAAAGCTGATTAACTATTTAAATATCTCTGGTATAAAAAGTGAAAAATACAAAGCCAAAACACAGATTAGAACTGCCTAATCCCAACTCCTGAAAACATTACCTACCAACTACCACTAGACCCACCACCACCAAAACTTCCACCACCAAATCCGCCAAAACCACCAGAACTTCCACCTCCTCCCCAACTACCTCCACTACCGCCACCACCAAGCATATTGCCAAGTATAAATGGACCCCAGAAACTACCGCCTCTTCTACTCATCATTCCGCCGCCACCGCCGCCACCTGAACGCAGAATTAATACGACAATAATTATTATAATGATAAAGATCAATTTTCCACTACCCTTTCCCATGGATTTTGATGCATGTGGCGTATTGAATTCTCCTTTAACTGCTTGAATAATTGCATCTGTTCCCTGGTCAATACCACGGTAATAATCATTTCCTTTAAAATTGGGGGTGATGATATCCTGGATAATATCATTGCATTCAGCATCTGTTAACGCACCTTCCAATCCATATCCCGGAGAAATATTTAATTTTCGATCGCCTTTTGAGATCAGCAATACAACACCGCTATTTGTCTTTTTATTACCTACGCCCCATGACCTGCCCAGGGCAATAGCCGCATCTGCTACATCCTGTCCATCCAATGAATTTACGATCACAACGGTTATCTGTGTAAATGTAGAATCGTCTAACCGTACCAGTTTGGATTCAAGTGTCTGCTTTTGATCTTCTGTAAGTGTGTTTGTATAATCATTTACAAGCCTGGCCGGGGAAGGCGGCTTGCTTATTATATCGGACATTGAAAGATTGCTTTCTTTTTGTGCATGCACAAAAAGAAAACCAAGAACCAATATTAATATGCAGGAGATTTTTTTCATTATTTAATTCAACAGTTCATTATTTGCCAAAAACGATATCATCCGGTAATTCATTCTTATCCGCAGCACCCATATAAGGAAACTTATCTGTAAGTGTTGCTCCAATTTCCATGATGCATTGTTCAATTCCTTTGACTAAATCATCTCTTCTAAAATGAGCAAGCATATTTATTACTGCATCATCCCAATATCTTGTCCCCACTTTTTCATAAATACCCTGGTCTGCAAACAAAGCAAGTTCACGACTATCCATTGCGATATATAAAAGCACCGCATTCCGATTGGCTGTATTCTGCATTTTTAGTTTGAAGAAAATTTCAGAAGCCCTGTTAAGTGGATTTACAAATGGATTTTTACTTTCCACGAAAACACGTATTTCACCGCTGGTTGTTTTTTCAGACGCCTGGATCGCTTTTACGATCTGCGACTGCTCCTCAGCAGGAAAGAATTGTTTCTTTTTTTGAAAAATGGAAAATATGCCCAAGTTTAATAAGTTGTTTGCCTCACCCCAACCCTCTCGTTAAGGAGAGGGAGAAAGTAACATTCGTTTTAAAATTTAATTTCAATTGCTTTATCGGTTCCATTGTCGGATTGAAAACCTTCTTTTGGAGCAAATCCAAAAAGGCCTGCTACTATTTTTGTTGGAAATCCTCTTACGGAACTGTTATAGGTAGCGATCGCTTCATTAAAATCTTTTCTTGCTACTTTAATTCTTCTTTCAGTTCCTTCTAATTGTGATTGAAGATTGGAAAATGCTCTTGTTCCTACAATGTCAGGATATTTTTCTACTGATATCATCAACCTGTTTGCTGAACCCGCCAATTCATTCTGTGCTGCTGTTTGTTGATTGTAAATATCGGCAGACAATTCTCCCGAAACATTTATTGAACCTGCTTTGCTTCTTGCTTCAATAACTTTTTGTAAAGTGGTTTGCTCATAATTAGCACCGCCTTTTACAACATTGAGCAGATTTGGAATAAGGTCCAACCTACGTTGATATGTATTCTGAACCTCATTCCATTGCAACTTTACATTTTCCTGTTTCTTTACAAGTCCATTGTAACTAACGATCAGGAAGATGACGAGGATAGCGATGATCCCGCCAATAATATAACCAGAATAACTTTTCTTCTTCATTGATTACGATCTGCTTTTCCCGCGTTATTTTTTCATGTCGTCGAAATTCACATCAACTTTCTTTTCAGCACCTGCATCAGCTTTAAAACCTTCTTTAGCATGGAAGCCAAACATACCACCGAGGATATTCATTGGGAAAGATCTTACTTTGGTATTGTATTCATTTACCGCATCATTAAATTCTTTGCGGGAATTTTTAATATTGTTCTCGATACCTTCCAACTGGCTTTGAAGTTTTTGAAATCCTTCTGTAGCTTTTAGCGTAGGATAAGCTTCCACGGTAGCGAGTAAACGACTTAATGAACCACTAAGTTGTGATTGAGCCGCCTGGAACTCTGCTACTTTTTCAGGAGTAAGATTATTTGCATCGATATTTACACTGGTTGCTTTTGCCCTTGCTTGTACAACGGCAGTTAAAGTACTTTGTTCAAAATTTGCAGCACCTTTTACAGTAGCAACAAGATTTCCAACAAGATCAGAGCGGTTTTGATATTCTGTCTGTACATTGTTCCATGATTTTTTTACCGACTCGTCCTGTTTCACCAATCCATTGTATCCGCTGCAGCCCCAGAAGCAAAGTATTACAACAATTCCAAGTATTACTAATAATCCAGTACGTTTCATTTTATTAAGTTTTAAGGTTTAGGGCGTAAAATTAGTGTTTCTATATTAACAGTCTTTAATTATTCGGCTAACAATCCGGGTTCGTAGGTTAACGATATGAAATCGGAGGTGAAAGGTTTAACAGGTTTAATGTTATTAAGACTTAACCGTATTAACTCTTTAAACGTTTTAAACCCTTAAACGTTTTAATAACCCGCTTTTGCCCCACCAATATTCTCAATAGGATGCCAGGTTGTTTTTATTTCCTGTAAGTCCATGATGAAATAAGGTGATTGCGCTTCATCAGTTTGCCATTTCACTTTATCATATAATAAAACACGCTTTACATTCAAAGCGGATTTGTCTTTTATCATTTGTTGAGTTGCCGGATCGCTTTCGCAATAAACAGTAGCATTCACATCCATGTGATCTGCAAAGAATGGAACCAGTTCGGCCACTTTGCCTGTAAGAATATTTACAACACCACCTGGCAGATCAGAGCTATTTAACACTTCTGCAAATGTTACGGCACAAAGTGGTTTTGAATAAGATGCAAGAACTATACAGGAATTGCCACCTGCAATGATGGGTGCGATCACGGAAACCAAACCAATCAATGAGCTGTTTTGTGGTGCAATGGCTGCTACCACTCCAGTAGGCTCGGGAACAGAGAAATTAAAATGTGATGATGCGACAGGATTTACAGAACTAAATATCTGCTGGAATTTATCGCACCAGCCACTATAATAAATTAAACGATCTATAGAAAGATCAACTTCTGTTTCTGCCTGCGCTCTTGTAGCATCCTGTTTCATCAATTCGTCAATGAATTGTGCTTTTCTACCTTCAAGCATTTCAGCAATGCGATATAATATTTGTCCACGATTAAAAGCAGCCCTGGCACTCCAACCGCCGAAAGCGCCTCTTGCTGATCCTACTGCATCACGAAAATCTTTTCTTGATCCAAGACAACAATTGGCAAGCTTGTCTCCTTTACCGTTAGTAGCAACATAATATCTACCCGATTCAGTCCTTGGAAACTGTCCACCGATGTATATTTTATAAGTCTTTAAAACCTCAAGTCTTTTTTTCTCAACAGCATTAGTGCTATGTCCATTACCGTTTAGGTTTAAGGTTTCTTTTTTTATAACTGATTTTGCCATTCTTTTTCGTTTAAAGCGTTTAAGGTTTAAGGTGTTTAACGTTTAATTCGTTTAAGGTTTAAGTCGTTTAAAGTCTGCCTATAGCATACTTAAAGGTTTCAAATATTAAACCTTAAACGACTTAAACCTTAAACACTTTTTTTTCTTTCACCTTGAATTTTTGTTTTAATTAAATATTCAATAAATTTTTGAAGCATCATGCTTATCCTAAGAACCATTTTTTGTAATTCGTTATACTGCTCCTGGATTATATATTTCCTATCCAGCATTCTATATAATTGCGATCTTAATTCGCCACATGATCCCTTTGAATAACCCAGGAAAACTATAAATTCTGCTCTCGACCCTCTTTCAAAACCTTCTGCAATATTATCCATAACAGAACCCGATGAACCTTCAATTTGACCTATCAAACGGAAATTATGTTTGAGAGCTCCACTATCGATAATGCAACCAATTTTTTCACATACTGCCTTACTTAATTTCCAGGCATTCAAATCTTCAAACCTTTTTATCGTTGCCATAACGTATCGTTTAAAGGTTAAAAGTCGCATAATGTTTAAAATCGTTAAGGTGGAATTGCATCCGAAAACAAAGTATTTTCCTCAACATTAAACGTATTAAACCCTTAAACGATTTAAACCAAATTCGTGTACGCCGATAATCCATGTAAACCACCTTCTCTTCCATAACCACTTTCTTTGTATCCGCCGAATGGTGATGTTGGATCAAACTTATTATATGTATTTGCCCACACAACACCTGCCCGTAATTTTGTTGTGAGATTAAATATTTTTGAACCTTTATCTGTCCATACGCCCGCAGAAAGTCCGAAGGGGGTATTGTTTGCTTTTTCAATCACTTCATCATCTGTTCTGAAAGTTTGTATTGTTAGTACAGGGCCGAAAATTTCCTCTTGTGATATCCTGTTTGATTGAGCAACATTTGTAAACAACGTTGGTTTGCAATAAAATCCTCTTTTAGGAATTTCTCCTGAAGGCTGATACATTTCTGCTCCTTCCTGCTGGCCAATTTTTAAATATTTATTGATCTGGTTTAATTGTTCTCTTGAATTGATAGCACCGATATCTGTGTTCTTATCCATTGGGTCTCCAACGATCAATGTTTCAAGCCTGTCCTTTAATTTACGAACTACTTCTTTATAACAAGATTCCTGTACGTATAACCGTGAGCCTGCACAACAAACATGGCCCTGGTTAAAAAATATTCCATTGATAACGCCTTCTACTGCCTGGTCCAATGGCGCATCATCAAAAATAATGTTGGCAGCTTTACCACCCAGTTCAAGTGTTGCTTTTTTATTTGTTCCAGAAATGGCTCTTTGAATTATTTTTCCAACAGCTGTTGATCCGGTGAATGCGATTTTATTAATATCAGGATGGTTAACAATGGCTGCTCCAGTTTCTCCTGCACCAGTAATAATATTTACAACACCGGGCGGCAAATCTGCCTCCTGGATAATTTCTGCCAGTTTCAATGCTGTAAGAGAAGTTGTTTCTGCTGGTTTTAAAACAACGGTATTTCCTGTTGCCAATGCAGGTGCAATTTTCCATGCAGCCATTAATAAAGGAAAATTCCATGGGATGATCTGTCCAGCAACTCCCAGCGGCTCAGCCTTACGGTTAGGAAATGCATATTCCAGTTTATCGGCCCATCCCGCATAATAAAAGAAATGATTGGCTGCAGTAGGCACATCAAAATCGCGGCTCTCCCGAATGGGTTTGCCACCATCCAATGTTTCTATTACAGCAAACTCCCTGGCTCTTTCCTGGATCATGCGTGCAATGCGATAAATATATTTTGCTCTTTCTTTTGGAGCCGTTTTCTTCCATGTTTTTTCGTAAGCCATTCTTGCAGCAACAACCGCTTTATTTACATCGGCTGCATTTGCATCTGCTATTTCAGATAATTTTTCTTCTGTTGCAGGATTAATCGTTGCGAAGTATTTTTTATTTGTTGGCTTTTCGAATTTGCCATTAATGAACAAATCATAACGTTCATTAATTTTCGCAGCACTTTTGCTTTCAGGTGCAGGAGCAAGATTTCTTGCGCTATCGAATTTTAGTTTTAATGTATTGTTTTTCTTAACTGCCATTTTAAGTTTTTTATTATCATTAATTTGTGGTTGGTGAGGACAGCAACCACAGACGACAAATTACGGTTGGTGAGGACACCAACCTTGGGTTACTCCCATGGTCGGTGTCCCACCGACCACTATATTCTAATAATTTAATCTAGTGAAAAATAATCCGGTGATTGGTATACGCCTGTCTTTTGTTTCATCAACTGCATCAATATATCATTTGCCAAACTACTTGCTCCAAATCTAAACCAATGATTGTTCATCCATTCTTCTCCCAAAACTTCGTTTAACATTACCAGGTAGTGTAAGGCTAGTTTTGCTTTTGAAATACCACCGGCGGGTTTCATCGCAATACGTTTTCCTGTTTTATAATAAAAATCACGGATGGCTTCAAGCATGACCAATGTTACCGGCATGGTTGCAGCAGGAGCAATTTTACCGGTAGATGTTTTAATAAAATCTGCCCCGGCATACATAGCGATATCACTGGCTCTTCTTACTTTATCATAAGTAACGAGTTCACCGGTTTCAAGAATTACTTTTAATCTTGCTTCACCACAAGCTTCTTTTACAGCTGCAATTTCATCAAATACAAAATTGTATTCGCCCATGTGAAATTTACCTCTTGAAATAACCATATCAATTTCATCTGCCCCCTGGTCAACGGCATATTTGGTATCACGGATCTTTACATCACGTGGCGCCTGTCCACTTGGAAATGCTGTAGCAACCGCTGCTACTTTAACACCTGAATTTCCCAAAGCTGTTTTTGCTACTTTTACCATTGACGGGTAAACGCAGATCGCAGCAACAGTTGGCAAGCCAGGATAAGTATCATGTAAATGCTGCGCTTTGTAACAAAGTTGTTTTACTTTTCCATCTGTATCTTTTCCTTCGAGCGTCGTAAGGTCAATCATATTCAACGCAAGCTTTAACCCGTTTATCTTGGTCTCATTTTTTATACTTCGTTTTGTAAAACGGGATGCACGTTCTTCGATACCAACCTGGTCTACTCTTGGAGATATAGAAAAATCGGGAATTATTTTGGTTTCAATCATTGAGTTGTACTTTTTTTATTAGACATCAGATTTCAGAAATCAGATATCAGCCATTTTTTAATTTGATACTAATACTTGCAATGCTGTTTTTATTAATTTTTCTACTGCGGCATTGCTGTCTTTGGAAAATTGTTGAACTACCCTATTCGCTACAATGACATTCACACTAAGGCATTCATGTCCCAACAATTTACCAAGTCCATAAATGGCTGATGTTTCCATCTCAAAGTTAGTGATCCTATGAGTATTGAAAGTGAAATCGGTGAGCTTATTTATGAGGCCGGGGCTATTCAATCCTAATCTTAATACACGTCCCTGCGGCCCATAAAAACCAGGACATGTTACTGTGATACCTTTATTAAATCCATTATTGAATTTACTGATCAGTGATTGTCCACCTTCAAAAACATAAGGGATCGTTATTTCTTTATTTAGTTGTGTTTGTGAAAGAAATGCATCTATCAATGCAAGTTCTTCCCCTGATTTTTTATACGAATAATAATTCATAAGATTATCGAGTCCAAGCCCATGCGTAGATGCAACAAAACTATCAACAGGAATATCTGCCTGCAATGAACCCGATGTACCAAAACGAATGATATTTAATTTACGAAACTCGTTTTTAATTTCTCTTGTTGTGAAATCAATATTTGCAAGCGCATCCAGTTCATTTATAGCGATATCAATATTATCAGGGCCAATGCCGGTAGACATTACAGATAATCTTTTACTGCCGATATAGCCGGTGTGTGTGATGAATTCACGATGTTGTAGCTGGTGTTCGATCCTGTCGAAATGTTTGCTTACTTTTTTTACACGATCGGGATCTCCAACAACAATTACGGTGTCTGCTAATTCTTCTGGTCTTAAATCCAGGTGATATATAGCGCCGCGGTTATTAATGATCAATTCTGATTCTGCAATCTTCATATGTGCAATTTTATTTCAAATAAGGACATTAAATATAGTTACTTATGATGATTTAGAAAAGATTGAGTGGTTAATTCGTTTAAATTGAATTCATACATGTGCATTTTTGTTTGGCAAGAACGCATAGAGCAATTTCAGTAATTTGAAAGATATAGTTCACGAAATTACGAAGCACCAATCGTTCCTACGGATCGAAAAACATTTATTAATGCTGGGTTTCTACCCACCAATTGTTCCTATGGAACAAAATACAGTCATGCCGCTTATTATGTCATTATAATTGCCGGGTTATTTCCCTAATAATGAAATGCAAATTAAAAATCAATTCTGTTTTAATAAATATTCTTATTTGTTCCGTAGGAACAAAATACAGTCA
>JBDTLP010000109.1:0-14770 GCA_039934735.1 Ferruginibacter sp.
CTTTCTTCATTACCTTATTCTCATACTTATTCATTTCCATTTGAAAAGAAGCATTCCCTATCCATGTATAATTTTGTTTTTCATAAAATGCAATGGACCTTGTATTATGAATATATTCCCAAAGACACATTTCATGTATTCCTTTCGAACGTATAAATTCAAGATGGATAATTTCTTTGCATCTGAAAGTATTGCCTTTCTGTAAGTAATGTCTTTTTTCATTTTTATTTTGGTTTGTCAATTTTACCACAGAGGTAAATGAGTTTAAGGAAGAGTTTTACAGAGTTATTTATAATTAAATATAACTCCGTGAAACTCCATATAAAAACTCCTCTTACTCTGTGGTAAAAAAAAATCATCCATCCAGTTTACTAAATCTCAATTCATGTGCACCCTTTTCCATATTTCATTACCAGGTATTATTAGCAGTTCCACGTCTTCATCAAAAACTTTTGCAAAAATATTGGCGCTCCAGCCCCTTTCCTTCACCATAATAAATGCCCAGGCAATTAGCCGTTTTTGTTCTTGCTGGTTATTGTGGCCCAAACACAACTTCGCCGGGCCCGGTAAATACAGAAGCATTCTCCTGCATGATATCAATGTGCTGTACATCATCAATCTATATCTCCTGCCCGGAAACACGGGCGTGATAAAAAGTTTTTGTAAAAGGAAAGATCGAAGCAAATGTTTTGCAAGTGATGGGGGCTGCTTCATTGTAAAATTTGAAGCGGATCTTTTTATTACTTGCAGTTGTAATGATAAATCCTGTCATTTTATAAAATTTAAAGCTACAAGCTGTAAGCTGTAAGCCATGAGCAAATACTTACGAATTCGTAATCAATAATATTATTAGTCAACCTGCAGTTTATAGATCATGACTTAAAGCTTAAAGCTTGCAGCTAATAGCTTGCAGCTTGCAGCTTTCCTCAAAATAGGATTAAATACTGTATAGAGATAAAATAATTTCCCTAATATTACCTTGCAATTTTACCAAAACTTAATACTGCCATATGAGTACCCGACTGCTTATTATTTTACTTTTATGTATTATTGCTTTACAGCTACCTGCCCAGGATAAATCAAAAGCCAAATTTGGCAATGTAACAGAAGATGATTTCAAACAAACAGTTTATTCCATCGATAGCAATGCCAATGCTGTTGTTATTGCGGATATAGGTTCTACCGAAATCGTGGGAAATGACAAGGGTAATTTCTCATTGCAATTTAAAAAATTCACACGCATTCATATCCTGAATAAAAATGGTTATGATGCAGCCAAAATAGAAATCGGCATTTATACCAATGAGGACCAGGAAGAGAAACTGAATAGTTTGAAAGCGGTGACCTATAATCTTGAAAATGGAAAGATCACAGAAACCAAATTGGATAAAGACAATGTTTTTAAAGTTAAGATCAGCAAACATCTTATCCTAAAAAAGTTTACACTGCCAAATATAAAAGAAGGTTGTATCATCGAATTTCAATACGAGATACTTTCTGATTTTATTTTTAACCTGCAGCCATGGGAATTCCAGGGAAATTATCCCCGCCTTTGGAGTGAATATAAAGTAGACATACCTTCTTTTTATCGATTCATTACTTTATCGCAGGGTTACCAGCCTTTTTTCATAAAATCAAATAAAGACGGTAGCGGTGTTTACACTGTCACAGATCTTAATGGAACCCAGGCTACCGAACATACAACCTTTACAACGGGCACTACACTTTACAGGTGGGTGATGAAAGATGTTCCTGCGTTGAAAGAAGAAAACTATACATCAACCATAAATAATCATATTTCACGGATCGAATTCCAGCTATCTGCACTTGCAGCTCCTTTCAATCCAAAAAATGTAATGGCAAGCTGGCCGGAAGCGGCAACTGATCTTTTGAAGGATGAGGATTTTGGAGAATCATTGAGAAAAGACAATCCCTGGCTGAATGATTTTATGCCGGCTGCAGTAAACGGCGCCGTTAATGATCTTGATAAAGCACGCAACATTTTTGCCTGGCTGCGTGATAACATGACCTGTACCAACCATAACAGGAAATACATTGAAACCTCCTTAAAGACAGTATTGAAAACGAGGAATGGAAATGAAGCTGAAATAAATCTTTTATTGACGGATATGTTGAAGAAAGCAGGGTTAAACGCCGATCCTGTAATTTTAAGCACACGTTCTCACGGCATTGTATATGCGCTTTATCCGCTGCTTGACAGGTTTAATTATGTAATAACAAGGCTACAGGTAAATAACAATGATTACTATCTTGATGCAAGCCAACCTGGGTTGGGATTTGGAAAGCTTACAAACGATGTTTACAATGGCCATGCACGTGTGATCAATGAAAGTGCTACGCCATAGGAATTTACTGCCGACAGTTTGAAAGAAGTCAAATTAACTTCTGTTATTATTATCAATGATGAAAAAGGAAATTTATCCGGTTCCCTGAGTCAATCCCCTGGTTATTATGAATCATATTCATTGCGTAAAAACATCAGGGAAAAAGGCAAGGCCATTTTTTTTGAAAACCTAAAAAAAGGATTCAATACAGAAGTTGAAATAGAACACACTGCAATTGATTCATTGGATAAATATGACTATCCCATTGCTATTCATTATGACTTTACAATTAAAACAGAGAAGAGTAATCTCCTATATTTCAATCCAATGCTTTGCGAAGCAAGAAAAGAAAATCCCCTTAAGTCACCTGAACGAAGCTATCCTGTTGAAATGCCTCATCCCATTGATGAAATATATTTATTGAAAATGGATGTGCCTGAAGGTTATTCTATTGATGAACTTCCGAAACAAATAAGGCTAAAGCTGAATGAAAATGATGATGGCTATTTTGAATACCTTATATCTGAATCAAATGGCGTCATCTCTTTACGCTCCCACGTCTTGCTAAAGCGTACTTATTATTCGCCGGATGAATACAGCATGCTCAGAGAATTTTTTAACATGGTGGTAAAAAAACAATCTGAACAGATCGTTTTGAAAAAGAAGTAAAACGATTTGATAATTTGGAAATTTGGTGATTTGATAATTATAGCCATCAGGATTACGAGGTATTCCAATCATCAAATTATCAAATCACCAAATTATCAAATCAAGAAAGGGTGTAATCACCAGAATGAAAATTAAAAAAATTACTTTATATTGTTCTCTTTGTATACCAAAACGATAACTCTTCTATACCAAAATTAACTGACACTACTATGAATTTACGAACAATCACTACTGTTGTTGCATGCCTATGCGCAAGCCATTCATTTGCGCAGGAACAATCAACAGCTAAATTCGGGAAATTAACTCCTGAAGATTTTAAACAAACTGTGTATTCCCTCGATAGCAATGCCAATGCGATCGTTCTTGCCGATATTGGTTCAACCGAAATAGATGGGGCCAAGATGGGAGAACTCTGGCTCGAGTATAAGAGATATAAAAGAATAAAGATCCTTAATAAAAACGGCTATGATGTTGCAAATGTTGAAATAGGCCTTTATACCAATGGCAGGGCTACGGAAGAATTAAAGGGACTTAAGGCCGTTACCTATAACCTTGAAAATGGTAAAGTAACTGAAACAAAACTGGACATGGATGCCGGGATATTTAAAGACAATATCAATAAACATCTCGTCGTAAAAAAATTCACTTTCCCCAATATCAAAGAAGGATCAATCATTGAATTTGAATATAAAATAAAATCAGATTTTATCTCTAACGTTCAACCCTGGGATTTCCAGGGCCAGTACCCCTGTTTATGGAGCGAGTATGAAGTTAACCTGCCGGAATTCTATTACTATACGACCCTTTCCCAGGGTTATCAACCCTATTATATAGATACAAAGGAAGAGAAGAGCGGCTACTATGCCTTACCGGGAGGAAATATGTACCAGGCCGCTGCCGATGATAAATTTAGTTCAATCGTTCATGAGCACCGCTGGGTTATGAAAAATGTGCCGCCGCTTAAAGCAGAAGTTTATACATCTACGATTATGAATCACCTGTCAAGAGTTGAATTTCACCTTTCAGAATACCGGTATCCTTATATAGCGAGAAGTGTTATTGGAAACTGGCAGGAGCTTAGTGAGAAAATGCTAAAGGATGATAATTTTGGCTATTCACTGGGCAGGGGAAACGGATGGCTGGGTAATGAAATGAGTGATGCTATTAAGGGCGTTAAGGATCCAATGGAAAAAGCGAAGAACATATTTACGTATGTGCGTGACCGTATGACCTGTACCGATTATGACAGGATATTCACAGACAGGATGCTCCGGGTTGTTTTAAACAGCAGAAGCGGTAGTGAAGCAGAAATAAATCTTATTCTAACGGCCATGTTACAAAAAGCAGGTTTTGCAGCAGATCCGGTGATGCTAAGTACACGCGACCATGGCTATGCAATGGAACTCTATCCAATACTCGAGAAGTTTAATTATATCATTTGTAAGGTTAAGATAAATGACCAGGATTATCTGCTTGATGCGAGCCATCCTATGCTGGGATTTGGCAAACTTGAATCGGATGCATACAATGGTTTTGCTGTAGTAATAAATGAAGAAGCTACTCCTTTTGAACTTGCTACCGATGCAGTGCTTGAACCCAAAGTAAGTTCTGTGAATATTATAAATGATGAGAAAGGAAATTTAACCGGCACCATGAAACAATCTCCCGGTTTTTTTGAATCTTATAAATTGCGCAAACAAATTAAAGAAAAAGGAAAGGAAAATTTTTTTAATGAATTAAAAAAAGATTTTAATGCGGAAATCGAAATGAAAGATCCCACGATAGAATCACTGGATAGCCTGAGCGATCCTATAGCCATCCAGTATGATTTTGATATCAAACTGAATAAAGAAGATATTCTTTATATCAATCCCATGTTCAGCGAAGCATTAAAAGTAAATCCATTTAAGTCAGCAGAACGAACCTTCCCGGTTGAAATGCCTTATACCATCGATGAAACCTATTTATTAAGAATGGATATACCTGCCGGTTACGTGGTTGATGAATTACCAAAACCAATCATGGTAAACCTGAATGATAATGCCGATGGATTTTTTGAATATGTTTTATCGGAATCAGATGGCGCTATTTTACTTCGCTCCCGTTAAACTTAAAAGGGCTTATTACAATCCGGAAGAATATACCACGCTGAGAGAATTTTACAACCTCATCGTGAAAAAACACAATGAACAAATTGTTTTCAAAAAGAAAAAATAAACCATGAGAAAATTATTAATCATTGCCGGGCTGACCTTTATATTTCACTCATTATTATTTGCGGCTAATGGAGACGGTGAGTATGCCGTTTCAAAGATTGCCCCTGCCCTGCTTAAAAATGCAAATGCAGTATTGCGGCTGGAAGAGATCAAATTTGAAATAATAAGTACAAAAGAAACTGTGTTAAGGCAGCATGTTGTTATTACTGTTTTGAATGAAAAAGGCGAAGACTGGGCTGGTTTTGAAGAACAATACAATAAAGAACGTGACATCGCTTTCATAGAAGGCATATTGTATGATGCCAATGGCAAACAATTGAAAAAAATTAAAAAGAAAGATACTGAAGATCTAAGTGGTGTGGAAGAAGGGACGTTGATGAACGATAGCAGGATAAGAAAACATGATTTTTATTACAGAACCTATCCTTATACAGTTGAATATATCAGCGAAATAGACGACAAGAGCACCCTTTTTTTTCCAACATGGATACCACAAGGCGGAGAAGGCATGTCGGTTGAATTGAGTACTGCGATCATTACTTCCCCAATAGATTATAAAGTTCGTTATAAAGCATTTAACTATAAAGATGAGCCGCTAGCTACACAGGAGAAAAATGATAAGATACTTACCTGGGTTGCTAAAGACATGCCTGCTATATGGCATGAACCCTTTTCACCACAGATACAGGAAATAACTACCATGGTGATATTTGGTCCAACCGATTTTCAAATGGATAATTACAAAGGCAATATGGTGAACTGGCAGGAGTTTGGAAAATTTGTTTATTCATTAAAACAGGGAAGAGATCAATTGCCTGATCAGGAAAAACAAACGATCCATTCCATAGCTGATGGCATCAGCGATCCAAAAGAAAAAATAGCGGCGCTCTATCAATATATGCAAAAGAATACAAGGTATATAAGTATTCAATTAGGCATTGGTGGCTGGCAGCCATTTGAAGCAAAGGATGTAGCGTCTAAGGGTTATGGTGATTGTAAGGCTTTGTCAAATTACATGTACAGTATTTTAAAAGAAGAAGGAATTCTGTCTTACTACACACTCATCAGGGCAGGCAATAATGCAAAGTATATCGTAGCAGATTTTCCATCTCAACAATTCAACCATGCGATCCTTTGTGTTCCATTGCAAAATGATACCATGTGGCTTGAATGTACAAGCCAGACACTGCAGGCTGGTTATCTTAGTGGCTTTACTGCCGACAGGCCTGCACTGCTGATTGATGAAAATGGTGGTAAGCTGGTGCACACACCAAAGTATGACAGGAACGTGAATAAGTTGTCGCGGAATGTAAAAGCTGTTTTAGATGAAGAAGGAACGCTGACAATAAATGCTGATTCACATTACAGTGCTTTGTTACAGGATAACATTCATGGCATGATCAACGGGCTCTCAAAGGATAAGGTAAAACAATACCTTCATTACATGTTTGATTTTGGCACCTATGATGTGAATCAATTCAGCTACACCCAGGAAAAAAATACCGTTCCTACTATTGATGAAGCATTGAATATATCAGTGAGTAACTATGCCACTATTACGGGCAAACGCTTATTCATCATGCCAAATGTAATGGGCAGGAATAGCCGTAAATTAACACCCGACTCAACCCGCAAATATGAAGTGCAATTAGATCTTGAATATAGGGACATAGATTCAGTACAAATTGAATTGCCTAAAGGCTATTCGCCAGAATCTATTCCTGAAGCCATTACAATGAGTAGTAAATTTGGAACCTATTCATCTTCCGTTAAACTGGTTGAGAATAAACTATATTACTATCGCAGCGTTGAAAATTTCAGTGGCCGCTTCCCTCCTTCTGCTTACGCGGAACTGGTAAAATATTATGCAGATATTTATAAGGCTGATAATAATAAAGTAGTGCTCGTTAAGAATTAGAAATCAGACATCAGATTTCAGAAATCAGCTCTATTTTATTAAAGAGCTTTTCTAAAAAACACTTTAGCTGATTTCTGATGTCTGACGTCTGATGTCTGATGTCTGATGTCTGATTTCCGACAGCTGATAGCTAATTCGGAATAAAACCAACCGGTATAATAATTTCCCATTTATTTTTTGCTCCCGGGTTAATGAGATCCTTGTCGAGTAAATGAGCATATCGTACAATAAAACTAACGGGTAATGCATTCCAAAGTTTTGTATCAAAGAATATTTCTGCACCGGTACTGCGATTAATGATATCCGTTAAATTGCCATTCAGTCTTGCATGTGCACTCGTATAATCATAAAATGCATTGGCACGAATGCGTTGAAAGAAAATAATGTTTCCAATGCCAAGATCGGGATATAATATTGGCAGCTGGTAATTCGCAGCCAACTTATACATGCTTCTTGTTGAAAGTGCACTGTAACCTCTTGAATAAGAAAAAGTATTACTAAAAATATCAGCAAGTGTATCTCTTTTTTGATAGGCGCCTTGCAATACAATACTATGGTTGCGGGATAAACCAGGAAAATACAATGCTGCACTGCCAACAAACTTACTTTCCTGATTAAAATTAAATGCGTGGCGATAACTGGCAGAGATACTTTGTGCCCATCGTGGATTCACATGTTGCCTAGCCTGCTGGCTAACATTGCTGAAAGATAAAAAACTACTTAGATAATGAAGCGGCTCATTCGTAAACACATTTTTTCCAATGCCTTTATAATATAATTGCTCTGCATTATAACTTGCGCCGATATTAAAAAACTTACTTGTCCTGCCACCTATAAAACTCAACGGTATGGAAAATCCTGCATGCAATTTAGCAGAATTGAAATTCACTGCCCTGATCACACTTGTTGCAGCAGAAATGCTTTCAACAACATTAATATTTCGATTCAAACTTCCTTCAACGCCCAAGCTGATAACAGGAAACCAGCCTGCATATACTGCACTAAAACCAAGTGTATGGCTTTTTTCATTGCGGTTATAGGTATATGTTAGGTTATTGCTGAAGCTGCCAAGGATATTGTCACCGTACAATGTATAACCATATTCCGGATCAGCAACAACAGGCCGCCAGCTATGAAAATTAAAAAGCTGGTAAGATTTTTTATATTTTGTAACAGGATACTTTGTTTCCTTCAATGCATATAAAGCACCGGCGCCTTTTCCTTTCAATGCAGCAGGTGTGTACAGATCCAATACCTCTACAAATTCATTGGCTGAAATTTCCTGCCAGCCGGACTCAACCTGGCTTATTTTGGCAAGGCGTGAACCATCGGCTGTAAAAGCGGATACAAGCATTTCTCCCCTGCCGTTAGTAACAGGATAATATATACCATTGTTATTATTCGTCACCCTGCTTATTTTTTTTGTTGTCATATTCACAGCAAAAACTTTATCCGCGTATCCATTCGCCATATCAAAATAAACAGTATCTCCTTTAATAAACGGATAACCCAAAATATTAAATGTAAAAGGCGTAATGTTTTCTGTTGCACCGGAATTAAGATCAACTTTTACCAATGCCATTTTACCACCCGGATCTCTTACAGCAGAGAGAGCGGTATTGGCGTCAATGTATTTTGTTTGTGTAAAGAAATAATTATCGGCATTCGGCAGTGCCTTGATCAATGCTCCTGTATTTGCGTTGATGCGATGCAAATAATTTGTGCCATCCGGGTTTACCTGCACAGCAATGATCTCAGTAGCATCTTTATTTATATCCGGTGAAAAATATTTTGATTTTGAAATAAGTTGTTTTTGATTTCCTGTTTTAATATCTACTACCTGGATGGCACTATAGTCCCTGTTTCCCCAGCGGGGATCTGATTGATAAGATGCATACACAATTTTCCCATGGTTATAAGAATAATAATTATCCAATGTCCTGTTCATGATTCTTATTCGCTGTTCTTTTCCATTCACCAGCAGGCAAAATTCATTCAAAGAATTGTAAGAACTTTTTGTAACGAGTATGCTGTCATCACCTATATAAGCAGGAAATAAATAATCAACCACATGATGCTTTTGTGTTTTGGTAATATAACTGAGCTGGTCAACATGCGAACCTTCAGCAGGAAATGATTGCGCTTTAAAAAATGTAAATGCATCTTCCCGAAATTGTTTATAGGTTTTACCAGAATATCTTTGGATGGCTTTATTAAATGGATAGAACAAACCTTTAAAGCGTACCGCATCCTGTGTAACTTTTTTCCAAAAGTCATCTCCATACTGGGCATTTCCATAAGCAACCAGCATGTAGCCGAGCTTGTAATGATCGGGCGTGAAATCCCTGTAAGAACCACTCCGCAATTTCATCCATGAATATTTTTTATTCCCGAGCCATAAGGATTTGAAATCATTATAAAAATTGGGAAACCTTCCCCGCCCCTGTGTTGTTACCAAAGTCTCCTGCCACACAGCATCGCCTTCAAAAAAATAATTGGGAATCACTAAACCATTTGCGAGCAATTGCCCCTCTTGCCCCAGGAAAAATGAAAATACTTTTGTGAGCCCTTTATTAAAATTACTGAGTTGTTGCATATGCCTGTTCTCGTGTACAACCAGGTTATCATCCCAACGTATGCTTCCTTCAGTAAAATTATTTTGATCAGGCATCATATAAAATTCACTGATCACGGGTGCAAGCCGTACATACGCATTTGAAGTTGTCGTTTGAGCATGCAAAACAATATTCCATTTACGTGTTTTGCCACCAATGGTATTTGCCGTTGTACTATCCAGGAATGCGACGATATCATGAATGCGGTTTGCCTGGCTATCGAGGCCTGCAGGAAAGATAACACGAGCTTTATTGCTATTAACTTGCTTCCATTTTATCCTGGAAGGGCTGCCGCCAAAGTTTTGTGCATGTATACATACTGGAAATAAGAATACGAATAAAAAGAGGCGTGCGCATTTTTTTTTGAACATGGAATTAAAGTTAGGGAAAACATTCTTTGTTAGACCTAACAGATTTTAAAAAACGGCTGGGTATATCCGCCACTGATTCACTGATTAAACTTACTCTTTCGAAATTGCTGAAATATTTACGTAATTGCCAAAACAACCAAGAGAATCAACGCTCCAATCAATATGAACTGCAATTGGAAATTGAGGATTGTCTCCCAAAGAAAAGTTTTGCGGAAATGTATTTACCAGGAAATATGGGTTCCCATTTGGATTTGTGTTGTTATCAATGGTTATTTCAACTCCACCACAACAAACACAAGTTTTAAAATCCTCCCCCACAATTTGTGCATTTGGAACAAATTTATTTTCCTTTTTACAAGAAATAAACAAGAAAAATAAAAGGCAATAAAAAATATTTTTGGTTATCTGTTTCATGCTCCTATTTTTTAAAAGACAATCAAAATTTCATAAAAGTTGCACAATCTTTATTTATTCGTTCTGCATACATTGCGGACTGGCTGCATAAAACAGGCACTTCCTTTTATAGGCACCCTTATTTTCTCACCGTTTTAATGGGCCATAATTTTTGGTTTAGGAATTGTCAAAATGAATACGGTTACGAATATTGTTGCAGTGGCAGTTATTAAAAAAGTCATTGTTGCCCCGAATTTAAACCAAATAAGTCCCGCCAATGAACTGGCTAACATGGTGCAAATGCTTTGAAGCCCTGAAAATGTTCCGATTGCTGTTGCTGTATCTTTTTTGTCTGTGATGTTTGAAATCCAGAAAAATTCGCAAGAAGAGCTTACACGCATCTTTTAAAAAATGGTAAGGTAGCTTATTGTACAGTGTTGCCCGTTGAAATGATAACACAAAAGATTAGTAAATTCGCTTCAAGAGAAATTGCCGAAAAGCTTGAACAACTTGGCTTAAAAATAATGGAGAGGGATGGGACAGGACTATTTTATGTTGAATATAAAAGCAAAACAGTTATGGTGGCAGATGATAAATTTTTGGATAATTTTTTAGAAGACATTACCAAAAAGGAAGATCAGGAATTAAAAGCATATTTGGATGAATTATCTGCATTATCCGAAAAAGAAGTCGTTATAACAATTAAATCTACCGGAGAAATTGTCGAATTAAAAGATTTTGAGTGGGTAAGATTTAAGTACGTAAAAAGATCAAAGGGGCTAGTAAAAAAGCTTCGAAAAAGTTTCAATAAAACTCATCAACCTGATTTTTTAAAAGACTTAGTGAATAATGCAGAAAAAAAAGCAAAGTTAACTGAGCTTGGTTTTACTGAATCAATGTTTAAGCGAATGGCTGCTGGAGAAGCTCCAAAAGGATGGCAGGTGAATCATAGATTTCCGCTCGATGATAGTGGTGGGAATGATCCTGGGAATTTCATTTTAATAAAATATCTTTCTGACCATAAAGCCTTGACAGCCTACCAAAATTCAATGTGTAAATCGTTAAACGAGGGGCAGTCAAAGATCCTGGATTGGGCAGTATACGATGATTACGTTTATCTTATAAAAAAATAGTTATGGCTAATATTCTAGAGTTAATTTTAAAAATCAAAACAGATGAATTAAAATATAGTTCAAGCATTCCTGATGGCATCAAAAACGAGGATATTGATACCTTGAAAGAAAAATTCAAATCAAAATTCAAGGTAGATATCGATGACCAATTGGTAAATTTTTTAAGAACATGCGACGGGCTTTCAAAGAATGGATATATTGTCTATTCATCGTATGATCATATCAAAGATGAAGTTGAATACGGCCTATTTAAAAATAATGAATTGTGGCAGAAATATACTGGCGAAGTACAATACATATATTTTGCTGAAGGAAGCCAGGATCTTTTTGCATTCGATAGCAAATCTTTAAAATATGAATTGCACGACAGGTATAGTTTTGATGTACATGAAACCTTTCAGGATTTTGATGAAATGATACAATATATCTTAAATGGAATGCTCGGTATTTATGACGATGATGACGACGACGATGAAAATGATAATTAAGTTCCCAATGCCTCTGTTCGTGCCTTCTCGAGCGCAAAAGCCGCAATGATAACAAAGCATCTAATACCTTATAAAGGTTATTCAAAAAAACAATCAACAATCCTCGTTTCATAAATTTAACTGAAGAACAATAACAACTGATATCATCTTTTTTTTTACGAATAGTTTCTTATCTTAAGGTCGTGGCTTTTCGGTTCGTGAGGCACGAACCGAGGCGCCGGAAATTGCCGGCATTTATAATGTTTAATTTATCTAAACCTGTACTGGTGTTCATCCATCATTTATTTATAAACGCAAACGATAAAAGGTTTTATGAAAGAAGTAATTGCTTTTTTATCCCCCCTGATCATTTATATTTTTATTACAATCCTGCACATTTTATTACCAGGAAGATGGGTGACCGGATATGCACAAAAAGAAGGCAGTAACGAGAAATTAAGGTACAGGCTAAATGGGTTGTATGTGCTAATTACAGTTGTATTTACCTGGTTTGTTTTAGGGTATTACAATATAATTCCCTGGAACTGGCTCTTCATAAACAGGTGGTATGCACTATCGGGGGCATTTTGTTTAGGTATCATTTTTACATTAATCATGGTATTGCCGTATAAACCGCTCAAGCCTTCAATACTTACAGATTTATTTTTGGGAAGAGTTGACAATCCGCAACTTTGGAATGGCAGGGTTGATGCAAAAATGTGGCTCTATTTAATTGGCGCCGTATTGTTAGAATTAAATATTCTAAGCTATGCCGCTCACCATGTAATGTTGAACGGCAGCCAGTCATCCAATGGGCTATTTCTTTCTACCTTTTTGATTAGCTTTTTTGTAGTAGAGTATCTCAATTTTGAAGAAGTACATTTATATACGTACGATTTGGTTGCAGAAAAAGTAGGCTTCAAATTAGGATGGGGCTGTATTGTGTTTTATCCATTTTTTTATACTATCGGGCATTGGAGTACCGTAGAATTACCAGGTGCCTACACGCCCATTTGGCTATTGGTTTTAAGTGCTGTTATCTTTTTTTCCGGTTGGGTAATTTCACGGGGTGCCAACCTGCAGAAATACTATTTTAAAAAAGATCCTGCAAAATCTTTTTTAGGCATAACCCCAAAAACAATAACGGATGGAAATAACCACTTGCTTGTAAATGGTTATTGGGGGCTTAGCAGGCATATAAATTATTTAGGAGAAATATTAATGGCCACCGGTATTGTACTTAGTTTAGGGCATCCTCTTTTAATTTGGCCCTGGTTATACCCTCTTTATTATGTTGCGCTATTGTTTCCCAGGCAAATGGACGATGATAAACGATGTGCCGAAAAATATGGCGCATTATGGACCGAATACAAAAAGCAGGTGCCTTACAGGATTATCCCAAAACTGTATTAAACATTAAAGACGATACATTTTTTTTGTAGTATCGCCCATTATTTTAATTGCTAGCTTTCGGGGTATTATTTTTTGCATAATAAATGCTGCTATTTTATTTCCCGTTCCGGAAACGAAAGATGGTTGCTTGCCTAATTTTTCAAAACATTCTTTTACTACCTGATCTGCTGTTTGCACTTTTGGCGCAAAAAATCCGGGTTTTCCAGGATTCGTATCTAAAAAGTTGGGGGTAGATGTAGCACCGGCACAACAAGCTATTACTGCTACACCACGTTGTTTCCACTCATACCATAAACCTTCTGCAAATACCCGGCTAAATGCTTTTGATGCAGCGTAAACTGATAAATAACCACTACCCTGAAAGCCTGCAAGTGACGACATTAAAATGATAGCACCATTTCCTTTCAATATCATTTTGCTGCCAAATAGCTGTGTAATGTACATGGGCGTAATGATATTTGTTACCGCCATTTTATGGTGATGTTCAATACTATTTGCTTCAAAAGGGCCAATATAAGCCAGTGCAGCATTATATACCAAAAGGTTAATCTCTCTTTGCTGCGAAAGGTTTTTACACAGTTCCTCCACTCCTTTTAAATCGGCCAAATCACAGCAGATGCAATCAACGGTTACCCTATACTGTTCTCTTATTTTCTGGCCCATTTCTTCTAAAGGTTCTTTACGCCTTGCCACAACAATTAAATTCATACCTTCTTCAGCAAGTTGTTTACTAAATGCTTCTCCAATACCTTCTGAAGCACCTAATATTAATGCAGTATTCCCGAATCGCTCTCTAAGGTTCATTGGTTAATTTTAATGAGTATCTGCCATTTGGTTTGCAATATTTTGAAGCTGTCTTAATTGCTACTAAAAGGCATCCATGTAAAAGCAGTAATTTGAAAGTCTCTGAAATTCAAAAAGGTAAATCAAAATCAAAATATCGCTGTTGTAAAGTTATTTATTGAAATGGACGTACACAAAAAAAGCTGGAGAGTACATTTTAAAAACTGATTTGTTTGACAAGAAAACAGTCACAATGACAACAGCACCAGCTTTGTTATTTGACTATGTCGAAAAACATTTTTGGGATCATCTTTGAGACGATCTTTTATAAAATTAATTGTGTCTGTTATTATAGGATTTTTCCATCCCTTAGAAGTATCTGGAGTAAACATATATTTAAGGCAATCAAAGAAAATCCTAAAGAAAGCCGAAGAGAATGGATGGTCT
>JBDTLP010000110.1:0-14599 GCA_039934735.1 Ferruginibacter sp.
ACAAAACTAATGGATCAGGGTAGTTGCAACAAGATGTACTTGGACGGAGGGGTACTGCCTAATTCTAATAAAAATTTTTGAAGATTATCCACCAACTTTTTTTCAAGCCCTCTTTCTTTTATTATGCTGTCTTTAGGAAGTTCAAGAAACTCGAAAATATAAGGGTCTCTAATTGCATCTTTTGCAATAATAATTTCATTGCCTTTAGCAGCTAATGCCAATACACCTTTTTTGTCTTTGCTTAAAGCTAAACGTTGAAACAAAGCCGAATCAATTTGGCATTTCATTTCTCTGAAACTCCAGTTTTCTTTAACGCTTTACCTTTCATAGAAACTCCTTGCTAAATCATCATAAATGGTTAGCAATTCCGAATAATGGCTCCAGCTTAATTTTCCAGACAGTGTCTGGAATTTTGGGTATTTGATATAAAATAACCTGAATAAGTAAATATTACTTTTGCTGAAACCTTTACCGTATTTAGTTTTAAGGTCTTTTGAAAGACTGGTTAGTAAGGCACTACCATAATCAGCTTTTTCCTTTCCATGTTGCTCAAATTCAACAATGTGCCTACCTATTTCCCAATTGGATTTAACCAATTCGGTATTTATTGCTTTAATAGCATTATCTCTTGCCTATTGCAGAGTAGAGCCTATATTATCAAGTAGTTCATTGTACTTAGTTTTGCCAACTTTCATGGTATAAAATTATAGAATTATATGCTGGTAAAAAGATTACCGCAATTTAATAATTCATTAGCTGAAACTGAATTTATGTCTGTAAGGTCTGATTTAAAGCGGACATCTGTAACTAATGGTGGAACGATGTCAGAAGAAATTCTTGGAATATCTTCTGCTCTTTAAAAACGCAATGAATCTTTAGCTAATTGAAAATCAAATTTCATTTTCATTGAATCGCTAATAGATTTCCCTAAAGTCATGGCAACTTGCATTTGCAACTTCTCAATCAATTCAATTTGGGCTGCAAGCCGGTCTGAAATTTCGTCTTGTAATTCTGAAATACTTTTTCCAGTACTTGCTTGTTTTACAAATATGGATGCAATGATTGTTTTTGTATCTGTGAGTGAATGAAGTTGGTCAAGTGAGAAAGTGTGAATACGCAAACCACTCCCAGAACTCTTAACTTCAATTCTTTCTTCGCCATTATTAAGGTCTGTGTCCAACCGCAGAGTGTTGCCTGTGCGTAGGAACAAGGCAGGCTCTTTTGCAAGGTTGGCTTTGTGTCGGTGTTTTGTGTGCCTTGCAATGTGCTAAAAATAGCGTGGGGTCGTGTTGGCTGTATAAGCAGACAAATATTGAAAAGTAGTTTAAGTTTTAATGGCTTAATATTTATTTGCAACACTTGCAATAATTGCAATTACTAATTATTTACATACCCAAATCTAAATTTGATTTGAGCACTTGGAAATCTTCTTGCTGCAATTTTTCCTTTTACATAAATCCTTCCATAAGTGATGAATATTTCAGTCCAAGTTGTGTCCTGCTCGTCCCAGTCTGATTTTGTAATCGCTGGAGTAATATACTTTTCTTTTATGTCAGTTTCTGAATGGTCTTTTTTATTCATCCTTTTATGCCGGTTGGTTTTGGCTGTGTATCGGCAAATTTAGATTTTGAGGTTCCGAAGCATTGATTTGTATTTAAGGGAAACAAAATGCGATAATTGCAGGATGAATTGCTTGGGTGTTAGCTTTACCATTATTTTCGAAAATCCTAACGGCATTTTCAAAAAAAAGTATAGGCAAAAACCTCTAAATACTAAAGTAGTTGAGCCAATATCATATTGAAATTCCTTTGATAATGATTTAAAGCAATATAATATACAATTTGATCAAGACAATATTTCACTAAGCATTCATCTATGTCAATTGTTTTAAAAAATACAAAATTATTTCGTCTTATTAATCACACACAACTTGTCCCTGCTCATTGAAATGACAGCGGGAAGACAACGGGGAATTATCCATTTCCATGGCAAACTCTTTATTCTTTTTTTTACTAATCGAAAAATTTAAGTTCTCCAGTTTCACATGAACGTCATGATTAGTGGAAAAATGTTCTTCAATTTTTGCCCGAAATTCTTTTGAAAATTTTTCAAGTGCCTGGTTTATTTCTTTTTTATTCATGATTATAAATTTAATGTTGAGACGCGAAGAAGTGGAAATACAGCTAGTGTAATAGGGACACCACCAATAGTTAATGGTGCAACCGCAGGAAGTGGTGAAATATGCAATAGATCGCCGATATATGCAAGAAATGATGTTGCATCGCTGGCAGTTTCAAACACCAAAGTACCACCGCCATATTCCAGCGTGTTTGGAGGAACTGGTGCTGGTAAAATTATTTGATATGCTTTTGGCCTGACATCCTCTGGTCTTATCAAGTTTACAGGCACCATTCCTAAAACTGTATTTTGATTATAAGAGACACTTCCGTATCTGTATTTCACTTTTTGCCTTGCTTCAGGTAAATGCCTGTTTCCTTTATTGACCTGCCGGTAGAGGAATGAATAATTTAATTGGCCAGTGACATTTGCGTGGATATCTGGAAAAATAAGCGTAAGAAATGATTGATTGATTGCTGCTGGTAAATTGGGAACACCGGCAGGAGTATACAAATTTTTGAATTTACTAAGATATACAGGCGTTGCCCAATCGTCTGTAAGAACGTATTCAACAGAAACAACTACATTTCCGCTTAAATCAATACCAGGTCCACCCTCTTGACGAAGTAAAATTTTTCTTTCTGCAAGTGACCCTGATAATTTTAAAATTTGTGAGGTTAAATCAAGAGAGGTTTCATACTTATCCGTAAATCCAATTGTTGCACTACCGCCAAGTTCTGCAGCTCCTTTTACACTGTTAGTTTTACTGTTTGCATCGGTATCAGTTGAAAGTAATTGATATCCCGACCCATTAGTAGTAGAAGACACAGGGCCAGTATTAACCAATGTTGTAGAGCCGTTACTTTGATCACTGATAGAACCTTCATTTGATTTAGATCCACTTAATGAAACTTCGCCAGAGCCTTTTGCGCTCAGATTTAATGAAGCATTCCAGTTTTGCGCTGCACTAACTTTTCCAAGATTTAGGGTAAGCTTATCCGTTACATATCGATCCCAGGTGTTAAATATCGCATGATCAGCTGGTGGAATAACAACATTCAATTCAAGATAGGAAATACGATCTCCTAATTTATTAAAAGTCGTAAGCCCTGGCAGCGGTATCGGGTCAAAATGATATTGCAATCTATCAACAGTAAATATCAAAGTCTTCTTAACTGTCTTAGAAATGATTTTTATTTTAGGTTTATCTTCCTTCGAAAAAGCAAAGTTTGTATTCAGCAAGTCCATGAGTAGCGCGGGAGTCGCAGTCTTTAAATTGGCGGAATTGATAAAAGCTTCCTGCCCCTTATCACTAAGGCTTAGTACATTGAATTTTACTTCTTTACTTTCAGGTTCATTTATATTAGCCGAATTTAAATCTACCTGAACAAAAAGTTGTGGATTATAAGAATTACCAAATAGGTGCTTATTATCATGGTTGCGAAAACGTTTTGCAAGATTTTTGTCTCTGAAAATACCGCAAGATGACAAACAAACAACTATTAGTAATAAAATCGTAATAAAACTTTTTCTTTTCATTGAATAATATTTTAGAACACAATATATATTTGACTTAAAGTATTTCATACGGGAAAAACACGGTTTTTCATACTAACTAAAATAATTTTTTGAATAAAGAGTATGGACAATGCGCCATTAATAATGATCCTATTTTTTTGAGAACGTAAATTATTAGTAGTAAAATATTGGATTCGCTTGCTCTATCAATAGTTAATCCTTAATTTTTTACCCGTTGTAGCCAAAATCCATGACCACCTGCCACCGCAGGCCCAAAATTTACTGATACTAATTGCCAGCCTTCTTCCTCATATTGGTGAATTAAATTAATGATGGGATTAAGATCCCCCGTTCCTTTGATCTCTTTATCGAAATTAAATTTTTTATAGTCTTTGCCATCTATGCTTACTGAAACATTGTCCAGATCACGATGTTCTGTAACGATAAACATGGTTTCGAATTTCTTATTTTCGGAATTATTTTTAAAAGCAGAAAATCCGATGCAGCAAATTATAGCAATTGCTATGGATAAGTAGAGTTGTTTATTTTTCATTTTTTTAATTTTTATTTATTAGCTTTTAAATCTTTTGAAACATTTGCAATAGCCGTCTCAATGCCATCTTCCCACTTATTGTAAAAATCATGCAATTGGATACTTATTTTTGCCGAACATCTTCTTGCAGAAACAACCTTTCCAGTTTCATTATCTATAAACGCAGCCCATAATTGAACAAACTCTCTTTTCCGATCGAAAAATTCAGCTATTAACAGTAGCCCATAACCTTTCCCATGTATGTGATAATCTTCAACTATTTTTTTTACATTCTCTAACTCCAGATAATATACTCCTTCAGTTTGATTTTGTGCCGGTGTTGCTTTTCTATTTCTATTTTGAGTAACATCTGTACTATCTATGATGTCATCTTTCGCAAATCTTTTTTCCAACCATTTAGTTCTCCCGGAACTTAAGGGAGCGAAGCTTGCATTTTTAATAAAATAGGGAATTTTGTTTTCAAATTCTGATTCATCAAATCCAGAAAACTTGGCATTAGAAAAATCGATGCCATACCATATTAATTGGGAACTTCTGGCAACATCGGTAATTGTTTGAGCATTACATCTAGAAAAGGAGCATAATACAACAAATAAAAAAAGAGATTTCATAATAGTATAAAACTATATTTTTTATGGAAATATAAAAAGGGTGTTTTAACCCTTTTTTTTTCAGAAATAAAAAGATACTATTTTATGATTTTGAATGCTCCCCTTCCATTCCGCATCCAAATATTAGTTTATAAGGTCTCTCTCGTGTTGGCTTGGAAAATAATCCTTCCAAACCATTATACAAGAACTTGCAAATACTCATAGCTCCTGTAGAAGTTCATGTACAATACTCTTCAAGTTGCTACGCAAGTTTGTTATGCTATTTGCAACTGCGCCAAGCCTCGTTTGGAAAGCTTTCAGTCCATTTACCAGCTTGCAGGAGATAAATATGCTTTCGTTTTCTCCCATTCTTATGCCCGCCAATGCTTGCTATTTGCTGCGTTCGGCAATGCACTGGTACAACTCCTTAATTTCTTTGCAGTATTTTGAGTGAGCATGTACCTGCTTATCCTTAATATCCACAAATCTCTTTTGTGGGAATCCAAAGGAATCCATGGCAATCCATACCAATCCGTAGTAATCCATGGCAACCCATGGCAATCCGAGGGAATCACACTTTTCACCCATCGTATGTTTGTTTTCGAAGCAGTAAAACAGTTTCAAAAAAAATCAACAAGGCTGTAACCCGGTTTAAAAGCCGGAACAAAAAAGTTACCTGGAACGGTGGCTTGTAACCAGCCATAACCAATAACAATAAAAAACAACGATCATGAAAACAATACGATCAACCAATGCACTGGCAAGCACAAGAGCCAGGCTGGGATTAACACAGGAACAAATAGGTATGCATCTCGGCATTTCAAAGAGCATGGTAAAATTGGTAGAAACAAACCGTCGCCATTTAGCCAGTGCAAGGCTTATAAAATTAGCCGGGTTGGAAATTCAACTAACCGATTTCCAGCAAAACAAAACACATAATCTTCCTCCATCCATGCAGGAATTATACAGTAAAGAAAAAAGCAGCTACGAACTTGAAGCAAGATACCAGGAAGGCCGCTGTACGCAGCACGCCAAACAGTTAGAAAAGAAATTACAAAAGATGGAAATGGAATATGCAAAAATTAAAGCAAGCCTGCATAACCTGGATGCCATGGCAGAAGTAAAACTGGATACTTCTGATGTATTGTTCAAAACAATATTGCATTTACGTCCAAAGCTGCTAAATAAGTTAACGAAGTGCAGTTTGCAGGCGCAGGACATGACTAAGAAAAAGATCGCCTTGCTGTATGCCGAAGCCGGGCTCAATAATAGTATCCATCCGCGGAATATATATACCAATGAAAAACCCATTTTATCACAATTAAAACAAACAAACATGGACTACACAGTCTCAATGATCAGCAACCGGCCAGATTGCCAGGCAATGATCGACGCAGCCAATGACGATAAAGACTCATTGGTTTACCGTAAAACCGGCCTGGAAAGGCAAATGCAAAGCGCCAGCACCACAACGGTCAGTATTGACGCCGACTCCGCTGCAGCAATAGCTGAGATCTCCGCACTGGAAACAGTGATCGCAGGCCTTCCCGAAGGCAGCGTTAAAGAAGAAACAAAGGTGAAGCTCACCAAGGCACAGTACAAAAAATTCCTGCTTGATCAGCGCAAGGCCAATTTTGGTTCTGTCGCCCTGGTAGGAAAGGAATATACCATTGCCTGTGTTGACCAGTCTATCACCGAGACCGATGCATTCATTCTTGCTTTAACAACAAGGATGAACGAGCTACCGGCTGTTTAAAAAGAATAACCCTTCTGCGTTTACGCGGAAGGGTTATTCTTTTAATTTTTATCGACCACGAGGATAGGTATGCGGATGACACGGATGCGGCGGATGAACACGGATTTGCTTGCTTCGCAAGCAATAAAAAACCATAATCCACAATACTTGCGAAGCAAGTATAAAATCCGTCTAAATCCGCCGCATCCGTGTCATCCGCGTACCTATCTCCGGCGCCGATAAAAAACCTCCCAGCGGGATCATTTTCCAAATTATAAAATAAATACCATGAACAATTCAATCATTTCAACAGATACCAAAATAGGAACAATCAACGGAACCCTGCTGGTGCTTTTATACAGCATTGACGCAGGTGAAATTTTCAAATCATGTTTACTGGCGGCTACAGGTGCTGCTGTTAGCTTTACAGTATCCATATTTTGTAAATGGATTTATGGAAAAATACAACAGCGAAGACGACGGTAAAATTTGATGATGAGTCAATTTGATAATTTGATGATTAAAAACATTTCCAATTACAAATTTTCAAATTCAACATGGCTTATCATCACCAAATCATCGAATTATCAAATCATCAAATTATCAAATTATCAAACCATGTCAGACAATAAAAATATCAAAACCAAACAGGATCGCATACGTGTAGATAGCAACGAATGCTTTCTTTGAATTGCAAAACAATCCTTTTCACCGTCGCTTCACAATAGACCTTGAAAAAAAGAACAAAGTGATTGTCGAAGTATATTCCCCGGAAGATCTCACTTATCTTCAGAACATGGATTCCATACTTAGTGTATTCATGACCGATATGGAGCGGTTAAAAGATTCCATACCCCACCCCGTTTTTGCAAGAACGATTGAATATTCGGTTGACGCAGAAAATTTTAAACGCATCAGCATCAGTAAAAATGGCGACAGCAAATCCAATTTCGTGATCAGTAATGGAGAATTATCGTTACTTAAACTAGTTCAGGATACCATTGTCATTAATGGAGTTGTACCCGGCCTTTTTCACCGGAAGCTTTTTCAAAAGGAAGGAGGGCCACATTATTTTAGGATTAGTTTCTACCTGAATGATCTTGGTGAACTGAAAATTTATAAAAATGTTTTAGCACAAAAATTCAGGTCCCTGCCTTATGATGTAAAAGGAAGATGGTATATGGCGCAGGACGGGCAAATGCACTTAAAAAATCAGCCATCTGTTTCTGCTGCAACAAAAGCAGGCTTTACAGGTAAAGCGGGCTTCATTGCCGTACGTCCTTCTATTGATATTCAGAATTACAAGAGCTATTTCGATCCTTCGGTAAGTACGGGTATCGCATTTGTGACAAACAAAGACCTCGTTCACCGTGAATATATTATCGGCCATGAAACCCATTTCATGTTCAGTAAAAATGCGAACGGAAGGCTAGATACATATTTAAATTCTTTTATCGTATTAAGTTATGGACAGGCTAACATTGACCCATACACGAAGAAGAATGCAGGCTTATACCCCTTTATTTCATTTGGATATCTTGTAAAAAGAAGGGGTGAGTTTTTTAACAAGCATACTTTTAAACTCGGCCTGGCACAATTCAACCTTTTTGGCAATTACACAAAAATAGAACCCACCATTTATTTTCATGATTTTTTCAGGCGCATGACACCATCATTAAGAATCACACAACATTTTTGAAATGGCCCCTCTATCTCCCCGAAGGGGCGGAAACAAGATAGATTGCGAAATAGATTGCATTGTGTCATTATTAAATAAAATCAGCGAATCAGTGGCAATTTTTTACGTTAGTAAAATAAAAAATATCTGGGCCTACACTCTACGTCCTTCTCCTTCGGAGATGGGTTGGGGTGAGGTCTCTTAAAAAAATCCACCAATTCACAATCACTCTTTAAAAAAAACAACATGCCAAAAAATCTCCACTGCCTTCTTTACCTCGCTGCCATTGTAAGCCTTACAAATTGTAAATCCATGAAGTTCTCCTTTTCAGAACGGATTGTTATTAAAAACAGTTATCAAAAAATAGAACTGGTAAAAAACCAGCCGATCATTGTTACACAGCTTGAAGGAAAAGATCAACGTTTAATGCTGGACCTTGGATCCACTGCCTGCCTGATCTACGATACTACGGTGATCAGTGATTATTATAAAAGAGAGAAGTCATCCATGGGAAATGCAAAGGGTGCAGGGACAGGAAAAATAAAAATGATACAACTACATTTATCCATCAACGATAGTTTGTTCTCATCCCCAAATAAAGTTTTTATTGTTGTTGATAATCCAGCCTTGCTTAATAAAGCTAATTGCAGTCCGGGAGAAAAGATTGCAGGCTTATATGGAGCCAACTTATTTAAAATGAATAAAACAATCTTGCTGCTCGACCTGCAGGAAAAGAGATTGTGTAATCTAACAAATGCTGCATTTACAAATACAATTGCCGATGGATACCAGGAAATAAAATCAAAGTTTAATTTATTTGGCATTAAACTGTATGTACTCATTCATGGTAAGGAATACCCTTTTGGTTTTGATACTGGCTTTAACGGAAGTTTTATTATGCCTGCTGATAAAAATATTGATTTTGCAACTGAACCGCATGTAAGTTTTGAAGGAATGATTGGAATTACTGTAACAGGTGTTGAAAAAGGACTTACCGATTTATATGAAGGCACGAAGATCTCCATGAATGGGAAAGCATTCAATTCCACGATTTCTGTTTCCAGCAGCATCAAAGCACAAAATATGGGAATGGCATTTATTAAAGGATTCAACTGGATCATTGATTATAAACATAAAAAAGTATATTATAAAAGTCTGGCGAAGACAGAACAATTAAATACCTATGCATCTTATAATTATGTTGCTACCATCCTGGATAATAAGCTCCTGGTAGCTACCAGGAAAGTTGGTATGAACGATTACAATATTGCTGATGAAATCATTTCTGTAAACGGACAAACCGTAAACGACAACAATAAATGTGAACTATTAGAAATGCTTATCAAAAACAATGACTGGAAAGCATTGGATGTAAAAACACAATCTGTGGTTATACAATAAGCGTTATCACTTATTATGGAAAAGAACCTGTCAAAAAAATAAATCCTTTTTTGTATAACCAGAACCATTAAATCAGAGATCCTATTATACCAATCAGAAATTAATACTTGTCTGTCAGCCTGAGCTCGCCGAAGGCGATTTTCATAATGATCCGGCTTTGACAAGGAGCCTGACAACTTTTTAAGTTGGTACAACTTTAATTTCTAATTGGTATTATTTGTTTATCATTCAACATTGAAAGCTTATATTTTTTTTCACTGTTGACCGATTAAAATTCCAATATTGTTTTGAAACTCTTTCCGGGTAAGGGTTCTAGCCCCTCTCCTTCGGACTACTGTGGACACATCTTTTTTACCGCCAGATATGATAGATACACGGATGAACGGATGAACGGATGAGGACGGATTTATTTTTTGTTCCAAAAAACAACAGATCTATTATTATGCTTATCATCAGTGATATACTGCGTCAGCAGTATTTATCCGTGATTATCCGTTCATCCGTGTCATCCGTGTAGCTATCATAGTGGGTAATCAATTAGGTTGAAATTTTTTTAGAGTGTTCGCAATTGTAAATATAAAATTCCAAAAGATGTGTCCACACAGTAGCTCCTTCGGAGAGGGGTTGGGGTGAGGTTTAGCGCTGATGTTCAGGATTTTGAAACTGTTTACCGGACAACAGTGATTTTTTTTGTGAAACTACTCCTGGAAAATGGTTAAAATAAAAATACCGTGTAAACACCCTTTGATGATTTTATTAAAAAAGCTTTATTTGCAATATTCAGTTTTTTTATACTTTTTTTTGGAGACTGTATTTTTCGAAGGATACCGAATAAGAATTAATGTTGAAATTTTAAAAGCTATTATATGCCACATACAATAAATGATTTCCTTGCTGAATTGAATGAAATAACCGGTAAAAAAGATTCAGAAAAAAATATGAGGCAGACGATTGAATTATTAGAAGTGGCCGATAAACTTTACAATGAAAATAAAAAATTACAACAAAAGCTGAGTGACCCTGTTGAATTTCAACAGAAAATATCAGGACAAACTTTTATTAGTGAAGATTTTGACAATAAAAATTATAAGCGCCCTGTTGTTGATTTAGTACAGGAAGGAGGAACGATGCTAGGCATCGGGCTACTGGGATATACGTATATCATGGAAAAAGCAGGTGTGCGTTTCAGGAGCATGGCAGGTACAAGTGCTGGTGCTATCAATACCTTACTTTTATCTGCATTACCTGAAAAAATTTACACGGAAAAATCGATCTTCATTAAGGACGGAAGGCCTGCCGTAAAATCTGAATTCCTTGCATACCTGGTTGCGAATAAAGATTTTTGTGCGTTTCTCGATCGAAAAGGTTTCATTGGGAAAATACAGATCTGGCTAATCAAAAGAATAAACAAAGTAGCCAGGGTATTACCTTATTTTTTGATTGGGTTATCGGTTTTTCTTTTAGGACTGGCGTTTTATTCTTATCATCTCCTGGACAAATATCTTTTTAATGCCGGGAATGGATTAACTGAAAATCAAATTATGGTTTATCATTTTGTAACTGCTATCATATTAATAGCAGCAGCTTTTTCATTGGTAATCCTTCTCATTTTTGCCTTACTGAAAAAAAATATGGGTGTGAATCCCGGTACTGTGGTATATGACTGGCTTGAATCCATATTACACACAGACTATGTTGGTATCTGGACGACGAAACAATTGAAAGATAGAAAGAAAAAAATAAAAATTGAAAATAACGGCCCTAATGCTGCTCCTTTCAATGATCCAAGATTGGTTTTTATTTCTGCCAACCTCACTCACAACAGAATTGTAAAATTTCCTGAGAATAATGCAGATTACTGGCAACCGAACTATGTTGACCTTGTTTCGCCTGCCGTATATGTTCGTGCCTCAATGTCGTTGCCGTTTATATTTTACGCTCTTATCCCGAATGATCGACACGTGCATATTCCTAAAGATGCTTCGTTATAGCTACAGGCACATTGCATACACTGGCAAGATTTGTTGATGGTGGCATGCTGTCTAACTTTCCAATACGGGAGTTTCATGTGCCGAAACCACAGGTGCCAAGGTATCCCACTTTCGGAGTGTTGCTGGGTGAACCTAAACCTGATCCTACAGGTGGAATCACAGCCGCAATTCGGAAAACATTTTGGTCGCAATCTGTTTTTAAATATATCGTTTCATTCGTTTCTACTTTCAGAAATTTTTATGATAAAGATTTTTTACTGATCCATCCTGAATTGAGTCAATTGGTAAAGCCAGTTGACACTGATGAATTTAATTCACTTGATTTTGGAATGGACCTGGATACAAAGAAGAAATTATTTGCAAAAGGAGCGGAAACTGCAATAGCACAATTAATAGATTTCAATTGGCTTGTATACCTTAAATCAAGAACATAAAAGCTTACAGGATATGAAAAATAAATGGATCTTTTGGATGATAAGTCTTTTCCTGACATTATTATGCATGAAGCTGAATAATACTTATTACGCAATGCATAAGATGATACCACTGGAATTTTCTCCATCACCGGATTCAATGCATAAATATATTATGGCTGTAGGTTGTTCTCCGGAATGCTGTTACCATGTTTTAAAAATGAATACGATTGTTGATTATGGTTTCCTGATTTCCTATTCCTTTCTAACTTTTTTTTCCTTTTGTATTTTTTTAGATGTATTCCAAATACCAATGAAAGCCTGGGTTTATATTCTATCATTTATTACAGGAATACTGGACGCAGTAGAAAATTATTTTCTATTCCAAACGGGTAATAATCAAAAAGAATTCTTTTCATCTCTTTATTATTGGGTGGTAAGAATAAAATGGGTTTTTGCATTAATTCCGATAATACTGATACCAATAGTGATTTTCTATTCGTTGATTGTTCTATTTAGGGCAAAACAAAATAATTAATTCAGCTTTTTTTGCTTCTTTTTTGGTGAGATGCACCGAAGGAATACAAAATTTTATAAAATAAATTATTAGAAATTAAATTATTCAACAAAAAAAATACTGATATGCTATTCGCCGATCTACATGCTCATCCATTTTTACGCCCCTTTCAAAATCGTGCAAATACGAATGATCTAATGAGCCGAAATCCCAATAACACTTCCTGTGTATGGAACATGTATAATTTACCAAAACATAACCTAAGGAATATCATTGGTGAAAATGCGGGATTCACTACTTATTCGGAAGCTGATTTTACCAGGGCTATTTCAAGTAGTGTAAGATTAATCAATGTTGCTTTATATCCTATTGAAAAGGCTTTTTTTGAAATTCCAAATACAAACACACTTGACAGGTTATTAAGTATATTTAAATTAAAGTACACTGCTGAAGTTGAGCTGGGTTATATTGTTTCCAGTTTTTCTAAAAATAATATAAGGAAAATAAAAAGCGATGATTATGATTATTTTGAAGACGTTAAAGAACAGATACGATACACGAAAGATACTGTTCCTTACAGCCCTGATCCTGCGGGTTGCGTTGGAACTGTATATTCGAACATTAAAGATGCAACTTATACTTTATTAAAGAATGGTTCTGATATAATATCAATGGATTCAGACCTGAACGTTCGGCTATTAATTAGTATTGAAGGAGGTAATTGTGTTTGGAGCAATTTTGCGCTTGCAAATGGAGACCGTTGGAATGGCTGGAATTTTAATAACTATACCGATAATAATAAATTAAGAACTTATAAAGTACTTGATGTACCTGATTTCAGAAATGCTATTACAAAAGATATTATTGAAAACAACCCCGGAAAAATGAATTCGCTCTGGCCTGCCGAAGTATGCAATAAAGTAATGGATAATCTTAGAAATATACTTGGTTCAGTAAAATTATTTTCGTTTACAATGGCGCACCATTTTTATAATGGCCTTGCAGGACATTGCAATAGTTTGCAACCATTAACACAACTTGGGCTCAGTGATCAGTCGTTTGGAATTGATAGCGAGCTTACGCATCTCGGCTATATGGTGATGAATGAATTATTGAAAAATAATGTGATCCCTGATATGAAGCATATGAGTTGGAAATCACGACAGAGCTATTACAGATACAGAGCAAATTACTATCCGCAGATTCCTATTCTTTGGTCGCATGCTTCTGTTTCAGGAAGAAAGGCGGTTGGAGAAGATCAATATGTGAACACCTGGAACCCTAATCCATTTTACCAGCAAACAATAAATCTTTACGACGATGATATATTTGAGACCGTAAGAAGTTCTGGATTAATTGGAATTGAACTTGATCAACGCGTAAATGGCGTAAAAGATTCAAATAGTGTTGATACACTTTGGAAACAGTTTCAATACATTGCGGAACTGGTTGCCATTACTAATAGGAACCCAGATAAAACTGTTTGGGATTACATGTGCCTGGGTTCTGATTTTGATGGTGTGATAAATCCAATAGAACAATGTAAAACCTACGATGACATTTTTAAACTGGAAGATTTTCTTGGGGCTAAAATAAAAGAATATATGACTCATCCACCCGTTTCGTTTAAGGCACAGGATAAGATAGACCCGGATGAGATTTTGGCTAAAATATGTTATAAGAACATGGTAGAGTTTGTAGAGAGAAATTTTAAATAAGATAGTTGCATTAAATACTAAGATAAATATTCGGAAGGAGTAAGTAATTTGGCTTCTGTTGTAAAATCTGTTTGCAATCAAACATCCACTACAACCGCAAATACAGCGTGACGTTTTACTGTATGTAATATCAATTAAATTAAAGTTGTACCAGCCAAAAAGTTGCAGCCTGAGGCACTCATAAAAAAATTAAGCTCTTTGTAAATGACATAGCAGAGCCGTAGGCTCGTTTCTATTTTGTAACAACGGATTTTAATCCGTTGTCATTAATAGTTGCTATGTTAGAGAACCGTAGGTTCGGCCCATATTATTATATAGTTGCTTTCTACTTCTTTATATGTTCCGAACCTACGGTTCTCATTCTTTA